>CAYRDI010000045.1:0-1493 GCA_964423095.1 uncultured Micavibrio sp. | reverse complement strand
CCGCGGACCTACGGCAACGAGAAGGCACCCGTAAAAATTATCGAGTATGCGTCTTTGACGTGCAGCCACTGCGCCCACTTTTTCAACGATACGTTCCCTGAATTGAAAACAAAGTATATCGACACCGGCAAAGTTTTTTTCGAATACCGTGATTTTCCGTTGAATGATCCTGCCCTCAAAGCGTCGATCGCGGCACGGTGTCTGCCTGAAGACAAATACGAAGGGTTTGTCTCCCTTCTTTATAAAACTCAGGATCACTGGGCTGGCACCGTGGATTACATGTCGTCCCTGCGGCAGAACGCCAAGCTGGCGGGGATGAGCGATGAGACTTTCGATGCCTGTCAGGCGGAAAAGAAAATCCAGCTTGGTATTGCCGATGGAATGCAGGCCGCGCAGGACAAATGGAAGATCAGCGCGACGCCAACCTTTATTATCAATGATGGCGCGGAAACCATTTCCGGCGCCGTTCCTTTGACGGAGTTCGAACGTGCATTCCGCAAGGTCACCAACAATGCCGTTGGGGAAGCCCCGAAAGTAGAATAAAGCGTACAATGATCCAGTTTGAAAGACTTCGTTTAAGCGGTTTTAAATCCTTCGTCGACAAGACGGAGCTGGACATCGGCCCCGGACTGACCGGGATCGTGGGGCCGAACGGCTGCGGTAAATCCAACACCGTCGAAGCCTTGCGCTGGGTTATGGGTGAAAATTCCGCCAAACGCATGCGTTCCGGCGGCAACGGCATGGAAGATGTGATTTTCAACGGCACATCCACCCGCCCCCAAAGAAATTTTGCCGAAGTCTCCCTCCTTTTGAACAATGCCTCGCGCACCGCGCCGTCCGCGTACAACGATTCCGATGAAATCGAAGTGACACGGCGGATTGAGCGCGACAAGGGTTCGACCTATCGCATCAATGGCAAAATCGTCCGTGCACGGGATGTTCAGATGCTGTTCGCTGATACGGTCACGGGTGCGAACTCTCCTGCACTTGTATCCCAGGGGCGCGTAACGGCCATGATCAATGCGAAGCCGCAGGAACGCCGCCTCGTTCTGGAAGAATCCGCCGGTGTCTCCGGTCTGTATGTGCGTCGCCACGAGGCTGAGCTTCGCCTGCGTGCGGCGGATCAAAACCTTCAACGTGTGCAGGATCTCGTCGGCAGCATGGAAGGCCGTTATAACGCGCTCAAAAAACAATCGCGTCAGGCCCAGAAATATAAAAACCTGAGCCAGCAGATCAAGGAACTGGAAATCACCATCGCCTATCTGGAATGGCGGATGCAGGTGGAACGGGTGGAAGCCGCGCGCAAAACTTTTGGTGAGGCCGAAAGCGAAGTCGCCACACACATGACGACTGTTGTGCAATTGACCAAAACGCAGGAATCGCAGGCCGAAGACCTGCCCGCGCTGCGTAAGGCCGAAGCCGAAGCCGCTGCCGCGTTGCAGGCCAACAAAATGGAATTGCAACGGCTGGAAGATCGTGAACGGGATTTGCAG
>CAYRDI010000044.1:0-17578 GCA_964423095.1 uncultured Micavibrio sp. | reverse complement strand
ACCAGCAGGCGCCGATACCACCATCACCACACTCGAAGATACGCCCCATGTCTTCGCCGCAGCCGATTTCGGGTTCTCAGACACAGGCGATACACCCCCAGATACGCTCTATTCCGTCATCATCACGACACTGCCCGCAAACGGGGTCCTCGCCCTCTCAGGGACACCCGTCACCGCAGGGCAGGAGATCCTGGCAACAGACATACCAAACCTCACCTTCACGCCAGCCGCCAACGCCTACGGCGCGGGATACACATCCCTCACATTCCAGGTCAAGGACAATGGCGGCACCGCAAACGGCGGCATCGATACAGATCAATCACCAAACACCATCACATTCGATGTCACACAGGTCAACGATGCACCCCAAGGCACCGATAACACCATCGCAATGACCGAAGACATCCCCTATAGTTTCAGCGCAGGCGATTTCGGCTTTACAGATACAAGCGATACACCAGCCAACAACTTCGCCAATCTCATCATCTCAACTCTGCCCGCAACAGGCTCCCTCGAACTCATGGGAACACCCGTCACCATAGGGCAGATCATCGCCCTCGCAGACATCCCCAATCTCGTCTATGTCCCCGCACTCAACGACAACGGAACCGCCGCAGCCAGCTTCACATTCCAGGTCGTCGACGACGGCGGCACCGCGAACGGCGGCATCGATACAGACCAATCACCAAACACCATCACATTCGACATCACTCCCGTCGATGACGCCCCCGTCCTCGATACCAATACAGGCATGGCCACGTTCGAAGGCTTCACACAAGCCATCACCACCGCCATGCTCTCCAGCAGCGATGTCGATACGCTGCCAACAAACATCATCTATACCGTGACCTCCGCCCCCGTGAACGGACAACTCGAACTCACCTCCGCACCAGGGGTGGCCATCACAACCTTTACGCAGGACGACCTCGACAACAACCGCGTCGTCTATGTCCACAACAGCTCCGAGACCACATCCGATTCCTTTGATTTCACGGTTCAGGACGCCTCCTCAACCCTGGCCGCCGCAACCTTCAACATCTCGGTGACACCGGTCAATGATGAACCAGTTGGTGCAGATGCCACCCTGACCACGCTCGAAGACACACCGCTCTCCTTCACCGCCGCCAACTTCGGCTTTACAGATCCGAACGATACGCCGGCCAACAACTTCTATTCCGTCATCATCACAACCCTGCCCGCAAACGGAGTACTGGCTTTGTCCGGTACACCCGTCACCGCAGGGCAGGAGATCCTGGTAACAGACATACCAAACCTCTCATTCACACCAGCATTGAATGACAACGGAACCGCATACACAACCTTCACATTCCAAGTGCGCGATGACGGCGGCACAGCCAACACAGGCGTCGACACCGATCAATCACCAAACACCATCACCATCGATGTCACCCCAGTCAATGATGCACCATTTGGTGCGGACAAAACGGTAACAACGCTCGAAGATGCGGCCTTTAATTTTTCAGCGGCAGATTTCGGGTTCACCGATCCGAACGATTTCCTTGCACCAGATAGCCTGCTTGAAATACAGATCGTCAACCTGCCAGCCAACGGAACCTTATTCCTGGATCTTACGTCCAGCGCACCAGGTGCGGTTCTGGCAGGACAGGTCATCAGTGCGGCAGACCTCGATCATCTGGTCTTTATGCCTGTCGCCAATCAGCATGGCGCGTCCTACGCCGCCTTTGACTTTATCGTCCGCGATACGGGCGGCACCGCGAACGGTGGCGTAGACACGGCCGTGACCGCCAACACGATGACCATCGATGTGACATCCATCAACGATGAACCCGCCGGTGCAGACAATACGGTCACAACGCTGGAAGATACGGATTATGTATTTGGCACAAGCGACTTTGGATTCAGCGATGTCAGCGATACGCCCGCCAACAACTTCGCCAATGTCATCGTGACAACGCTGCCCGTCAGCGGCACGTTGCTGTTAAACGGCGTTCCCATTAACGCCGGCGATGTAATCAGTTTGACAGACATCAATAGCGGCCTTCTGGTTTATCACCCCGCCATGAACAATCACGGCCTTGCAGCCGCTGTCTTTACTTTCCAGGTGCAGGATGATGACGGTACAGCCAATGGCGGACAAGACACCGACCAGACGCCGAACACGATGACCATCGACATCACATCGGTGAACGACGCGCCGGTGGGTACAGGCAATACTGTGACGGCAACCGAAGACATTCCCTTTGTCTTCAGTCTCACGGATTTCGGATTCACCGATCCCGACGATACCATCGCACCGAACAATTTCCAGGGTGTGGTGATCACAACCCTGCCCGTCAATGGCACGCTGACGCTTCTTGGTGTACCGGTCGTTGCGGGACAGACGGTGGTATTGGCCGACATCCCCAACCTGGAATTCCTTAACGCGCTGAATGACAACGGTGTGGCATACGATTCTTTTAGATTCCAGGTGGTGGATGACGGCGGCACCGCGAACGGCGGCGTGGATACGGATATCACGCCGCGCACCATGACCATCGATGTGACGGCGGTGGATGATCCGCCCGTTCTGGACGTGAATGCCGGTATGGCCACGTTTGAAGGGTTTACAGAAACGCTCACTACCGCCATGCTGTCCAGTTCCGATGTCGATACACTGGCAACGGACATTATTTACACGGTGACCTCCGCCCCCGTGAACGGCCAACTGGAGTTAACCAGCGCACCGGGTGTAGCAATTACAACCTTTACGCAAGACGACCTCGACAACAACCGCGTCGTCTATGTCCACAACAGCTCTGAGACCACATCTGATTCCTTTGATTTTGAAATCAACGATGCGACCACCAATATCGGTTCCTCGACCTTCAATATTTCAATCACACCTGTGAATGATGAACCGATCGGTACAGACAATACGCTTAGCACGCTTGAAGACACACCGCTCTCCTTCACCGCCGCCAACTTCGGCTTTACAGATCCGAACGATACGCCGGCCAACAACTTCTATTCCGTCATCATCACAACCCTGCCCGCAAACGGCATTCTGGAACTTCTGGGCGTGGCCGTCACGGCGGGTCAGGAAATCCTTGTCACCGATATCCCGAACCTTGTTTACACCCCCGGCCTCCACGGCAACGGCAACGGGTACAGCAGCTTTACCTTTCAGGTCAAAGACGATGGCGGCACAGCCAACACAGGTGTCGATACGGATCAATCGCCCAACACCATGACCATCGATGTCACACCCGTCAACGATGCGCCGGACGGGGCGGATACTACGCTGACAACGCTCGAAGATACCGTCCTGACCTTCACGACCGCCAACTTTGGGTTCAGCGATGTCAATGATGTTCCGGCCAATAACTTTACAAACGTGATCATCACCACGGTGCCGATAAACGGTGTCCTCGCCCTTTCGGGTGTTCCTGTGATTGCGGGACAAATCATACCAATAGGCCAGATCGGAAACCTGACCTTTACACCCGCCCTGAACGCCTATGGTACGGGCTATGATTCCTTTACCTTCCAGGTGCAGGATGATGGCGGGGTAGCCAACGGCGGCGTGGACATCGACCCCGTGGCCAACACCGTGACGATCGATGTCACACAGGTCAACGATGCGCCGCTCGGTGCGGACAATACGGTCACGACGCTGGAAGATACAGATTACGTGTTCACGGCCGCCGAATTCGGGTTTACAGACCCATCGGATTCACCGGCCGACAATCTTCAAGCCATCATTATTGATACGCTGCCTGTGGGTGGCACACTGTTCCTTGCGGCGGGAGCTTCCGCCGCTGGCCCCGTTACCGCGGGACAGGTGATCAGCGCGGCTGATCTCGCCTTCCTGACCTTTAGCCCGAACGCCCACCAGAACGGCGCGGCCTATGCGGACTTCACTTTCCGCGTACAGGATGACGGCGGCACTGCCAACGGTGGCTTTGATACCGATCCGGTTGCCAATACGATGACCATCGATGTCACACCCGTCAACGACGCCCCGCAAGGCACCGACAACACGATTGCGATGCTCGAAGATACGACCCATACCTTCAGCGCAAGCGATTTCGGCTATACCGACGTCAACGATGTTCTGGCCAACAACTTTACGAACGTCATGATCACCACCGTGCCCGTGAACGGCGTGCTCGCGCTGTCCGGTGTGCCTGTCACGGCGGGGCAAATCATTCCGGTGGGTCAGATTCCAAATCTGACCTTCGCGCCCTTTGCCGATGAACACGGCACGGGCTATGCCACACTGACCTTCCAGGTGATGGATGACGGCGGCACGGCGAATGGCGGCGAAGATACCGACCAATCCCCGAACACCATCACGTTCGATGTGACATCCGTCAACGATGAACCGGCGGGGACGGATAACACCGTCGGCACGCTCGAAGACACGCCCTATACGTTCAGCGCGGGTGATTTCGGCTTTACCGATCCGCACGACAATCCGGACAACCTCTTCCAGAACCTGATCATCACCACCCTGCCCGTGAACGGCACGCTCACGTTGTCCGGCGTTCCGGTGATCGCAGGACAGGTTATTCCGGCAGGGCAGATCGGCAACCTCGTCTTCACACCGACGGCGGACGAATTCGGCGCGGGTTATGCCGCCTTCACCTTCCAGGTGCAGGATGATGACGGCACGGCGAACGGCGGACAGGATACGGATCAAACGCCAAACACCATGACCATCGATGTCACGCAGGTCAACGATGCACCGGTGACCGCGGACAACACAATCACAACGAACGAAGATACGCCGTATGTCTTCACGGGGGCAGAATTCACCTTTACCGACCCCGTGGATGGCGCAACGGGCACGCTGGATACCTTCCAGGCGGTGCGGATCGTCACCCTGCCTCCGCGCGGGACGCTCACACTCGCGGCCGGGGCAACGGCTGCGGGGCCTGTCTCCGCTGGACAATATATCAGCGTCGCCGATCTTCCCTTCCTGACCTTCACGCCCTCACCGGATGGCAATGGCACGGGCTATGGCACCTTTACCTTCCAGGTTCAGGATGACGGCGGCACCGCGAATGGTGGCATCGATCTTTCCGCCGTTCATACCATGAATGTCGATGTCACGGCGGTGGATGACCTCCCCGTCCTCGTCAACAACGCGGGTATGAGCACGTTTGAAGGCCAGAGCAAGGTGATCACGGCGGCGATGTTGTCGGCCTATGACGTCGATACCGACCCGGCGTTCGATCCGGTGGCCCCCTATAACCCCGCGCTGGTCGTCTATACGGTTTCGACGCTGCCCGTGAACGGTGAAATCCGTGTGAACGGCACGGCGATTGGCGCAGGCGGCACCTTCACACAGGCCGACATCAATGCCGGTATCGTGACCTATGTCCACGACAGCAGCGAAACGACAACCGATTCCTTTGACTTTGATGTCACGCAGAACGGCGCCCCCGGTGTTTTTGCCGCCGGAACGCCGGCTACCTTCAACATCGCCATCACGCTGGTTAACGATGCGCCGCTCAGTGCCGACAACACAATCACGATCGATGAAGACAACACTTATACCTTCAATCTTGCTGATTTTGCTTTCAGTGACCCGAACGATGCCATTTCCAACAATTTCCACGCGGTGCGGATCGCATCCCTGCCCGCGCACGGCACGTTACGCCTCGCCGCGGGGGCCAGTACGCCGGGCGTCATCACCGCCGGTCAATATATCGATGTGGCCGACATCCCGTTCCTTGTTTACACGCCTATCCTAAATGGCAACGGTGTTGATTACGGCACCTTTACGTTCCAGGTCCAGGACGACGGCGGCACCGCCAATGGCGGGATTGATCTTTCCGCCGTTCATACACTCCATATGGATGTAAATCCGGTCAACGACGCGCCGGACGATATATTCCTGTCCCCGCGCTGGTTCCCCGAAGGGGTTACAAGCTGGGATGTCGGTCATCTCGGCTCTTCGGATGTCGATAGCTCAGTCTTTACCTATTCCATTGTTTCGGGCGATCCCGCCTTCTCGATCACGAACGGCAATATCCTGACCGTATCAGGCGTTCATGTTTTTGGGCAAGATCCCGGCATCTATACGCTGACATTGCGGACCAGCGACGGATTCCTGAGCTTTGATAAAACTTTCACCATTACGCTTGTCGGCGATCCGCCCTCGATCGCAAACAACGATCCGGCCTCTGCGTTCGAACATGAAAAACCTTATGAATACACCGGGCACAACAACGGGTTGTCCAGACCGAGCTTTGAATTTTACATCCTTGACTTCATGAAGGAATTGCGTGAGGGCACATTCTTCCGCTATGGCAATCAAGGTTTGATTGATTCCTCACTATCATTATCGGATCAACCGATGAAAGATGTCTTCTATGGTGACGTGAATGGTGAATTCGGTGAAATCCTGAAGAAGAACATTATCCTCCGCCTGCAACAACTGGCATCAGATATTCGTGAAACGACCGGAGTGGATATTGATATACAACAGCTGGCCAAAGTCTTCGGTCTCGATGTCTTCTTCGATTATGACATGCAAGGGGCGCATGATCTTGACGATGCACAGAGCCATCAGGCAGAAGAGCTCCCGCTCTATGAAACCAATGCGATTTACAAAGCCCTGCTCAGCCTCAATGAAAAAGGCAAGCCTGGTGAAGAAAAACCGCAAACCATCGCGGAAAAGAGCAAAGAAAACGAAATCCGCTATCTGCATGCCCAACTGGACGAAGCCGCCCTTTATTACCGCAGCAAGCAAAGCCGCCTGATGGAAGCCTTGGGAACCTCCGGCAAAAACGACAAAGACTCAATCTAAGTCCGTTAGGAAACTACGCCTTTGACTTCACAAATGAATACAAATTCACGGCGCTCATCTTGATTGCTGGAATCATATGGCTGATCCCGCGCGGCATAACGACCCTGCTCAAGGCCAAAAATAGACTATAATTCGCTTTTAAAGTTTTTGAAATTTGCACAAAACACCGTGTCGAAAAAAAATTTTCATGACATTCGGTCTCGCTTGGATGGTTGTGTGCGTAGTCACTCTTGCATACTTCTTGTAAGGATCTCCCTGTTTAGGTGGGGAAATATAGGGAAAAAGCCTTTTATTACAGCTTTAATTTTATAGAAAACCATGTACTTTGCTTGAGTGGAAATGCCTATAAGGGGCTAATACAGGGTAAGAATGGACGATTTATGAAAAAAATTCTTCTTTTGGCTGGAATAGCAATACTCGCTATCGCCCCGCCCGTTGCTTACTCCATTGGAAAAGCCCAGTGCACTAAATCAAACGAAAGTTCCCCCCTCAAAACCTTTTACACCTCCATGACAACCTACCACACCCGAATGATGGATGCCCTGCCCGACGGCATTGTTGCCTTTATCGGTGACAGCCATTTTCAGGCAATGCCAGTGAATTTTATTGTGCCAAATGCCGTCAATTTAGGCATCGGCGGCGATACGGTACAGGGAGTTATTGATCGCCTGCCAAATTACACAAAACTAGCCTCGGCCAAAGCAATCGTTCTGGATATAGGGGTAAACAATCTATCGAACGGTGATACGGCGGAAACACTCAAAGGCCCGACGCAGAAGATGTTAAAAGCACTGCCGGACAAACCCCTGCTATGGCTGGCCGTCCCACCTATTGATGAAAGCAAATTTAACGCCACGACCAACGAAGAAATAACTGTCTATAACACCTACATCAAGTCCCTTTGCGCGGCGCGGTCGCACTGCCATTTTTCGGAATTTCCTCCAACGCTCGTTAAAAACGGCGGTTTGACCTCTGAGTGCCATATCGGAGATGGTCTTCACATGAACGGAAAAGGCTATAATATCTGGCAAGCGAAAATTAAAACAGATTTGGAAACATTGTTAAAATAGATTGGGATACTTGAATGACCGCCACCCCGTGTCAGGTTTGTAAAAACAGCGAATTTAAAACCCTCTACTCCGTGCGTGATAACAATCAGGGCGCGCCCGGCGCATGGACGATCGAAGAATGCGCAGCCTGCGGTCTTGGTCGCCTTGCGCCCTTCCCTGAAGCCGAAGAAATCGGCAGCTTTTATCAGGATATTTTCTATGATGAAAAAGGCGAACGGTTTCAATCGTGGATGGAAACTTTGCGCAAAAAATTTGCAGGTCTGCGCGGCCGAAAAATAAACAGGATGCTTCCCGAGCGCGGCGAACTGCTGGATTTCGGATCAGGTGCCGGGCATTTTTGCGATGCCATGCGCGATGCGGGATGGAACGTCATCGATATCGACCCTTTCAGCCCGAAATCATCCTACAGCCACAAGGCAACCATCCGGAATGGCGATGAAGTCTTACTGGATTATCCCGACAATCATTTCGATGTGATTACGCTTTGGTACGTGATTGAACATCTGCGCAATCCAGGGTTCGTCTTGACGGAGTTGTTCCGCGTTTTGAAACCCGGCGGTGCTATCTTGCTGTCCACGCAGGATTTCGACAGCGTACAGGCAAAATATTTCGGTGCCGACTGGCTGTTCCTTGATCCACCGCGCCATTTATTTCAATTCTCGTCCACAACGCTCTGCCGCATGGCAGAAGACATCGGGTATAAGAAAATTGATGTGGACTGGGCTTCGATCGAACTCGGGCCGTTTACAATTTTGCAAAGCATCATGAATAAAATTCTCGGTAACCGCAATTATCTATTCCGTTTCCTCCAAAAACGCGGCATCGGGCGCTTGCTGCCTGAAGAAACACCGCAGGATTTTGCCAAAGGCTCGATACTCAGCTTATTGTTGCTGCCCTTTGTTGGGCCTGTTGCCGTGTTTTTATATTTCTATTGGCAGACGAAAAATTCGGGCGATATCTTCAATCTTTATTTGAAGAAGCCCTGAGCACGATTGTCATGGAATCAAAAAAGTTGACGGGAATGCAGACTTTTTTCATCCAGTTAAAAACCGGCACCTGCAAGAACATTGGAAGATAGACGTTGCCCCGTTCAATCGCGTAATCCAGCGTAAAGAACCACCAGGGGCGTGACAGCGATACAACGTCATAGCCGGCTTGCCTTGCCAGACGCTTCAGGTTACCCGGTGAAAAATACCCGATATGGGCCAGACGGAAATGCCACCATTTCATGCCCAGTAATCTTGCCATCGGCGATGCCACATCAGGTGTGACCACAAACAAAACACCATCGTTTTTTAGGTAAGGGCGAATATCTTTTAAAATTTGCGATGGTACGGGCACGTGTTCGATCACGTCGATCAACGTCACGGCATCGAACGACCCTATGGCCACATCCTTGTGCGGTAGCACACCGGTAAGCACATTCAAACCGCGTTCGCGTGCCTGTTTTGAAAGCCATTCCGATGGCTCCACACCCGTGGTTTGAAAGCCCAGCTTGCCTGCTTCCTCCATCAAAATGCCGCTGCCGGCTCCGACATCCAAAAGGCTTAAACGCGTCCGGCCTTTGGGTAAAAATTTACAAAAAGTTTTCAAGAGTCCTTCCGCCTGCGATAATCTCTGGCGGCGGCTGTCCTCGTATCCTTCATCCACCAGGCCTTCATAAAAGCCCAAAACCTCCGGCGTATCGGGGCTGAACAAAAAGCCACAATCGCCGCATTTGTATATATCGTGCGTCACACCATAGGCGGAATCGGTGATAGCGAAATTCTCCGCCGTTAACGGGCCATTATAATTCGCATCCTTGAATTTTGTTACGGATGCCCCGCCGCAAACCCAGCATTCAAAAAGTGCATTTTTAGGTTCCGGTTCTTTGGATACGGCCACCTGTGCCATCACTTTTTAACCCCGGTGATAAACATTTTCGGACTCATCCATTTGAACAGGGGTGATAACATCCCGTGATCCAGTTGATCCGCAATCGCGAGCGCGCCTTTGGAATCTGGCCCCACCAGAAGCCCATTAAATTCCAGCTTGTCGATGGCAATATAAGGCCCCAGAATTTTCCGGTATATCCACGGCGTACCAAGCCGCAGCAAACCCCATTCATTGCGATCCAAAAGACACATGAACGAGAGCAACGCGTTTAGCTTGTTGGGCTCGAACACCAGCAAACGGCCACCCTTTTTCAAAACCCGCATCGTTTCGGTCATGGTTTCATCGACATCATCAAGATGGTGGACCAAATCGACCATCACGATGGCATCGAATGTTTCGTCCGCGAACGGCAATTTCGCGCCGATATGGTGCATATTGATGTTTTTGTGCGGGGATACAGCGACGGCGGCGCGGCCTTTTTCCACAAAGTTGCTGGAAATATCGACGCTTTCGACCTGCCCGACCAGCGGCGCCATGGCCATGCTGAACCCACCCGTGCCGCCGCCAAAATCCATGACGGTCATGGATTTGTTCAGATAGGGACGGATCGTTTCCACAAAATATTTCTGCACCGAGGATTTTTGCGAAATGGCCGTGGGATCAAAGCGGCTGTCCGCTCCCCACAGGTTGCGCGATACGTGCCCCGCGATCAAATCGTCATAAAATTTTTCGGTATCGGCCCTGTCAGGTGCTTTAAAAATACCCATCACTTCGCTCCATAGACATATCGTTGTTCGAGGATTTGCGATAGAAACGGCAAATCAACCAGTGTCATAAGGGCAAAGCTGACGGCCAGCAAAGCCACCATAACCAAAAGCCCTTTATCCTTGTATAGCTCCTCCGGTGACTGCGCGATCGATTGTTCGCTCAAGCTCAGACGCATATAATAGACGAACAGGCCAATCAGGAACGGCGTCACGAGGATATATTCATACCGGTATTTGGTCAGGAACACGCCGATAAAAAGCACGGCCAGCAAAGCATAGGTAAAACAGCTGAGCAGCAGCGTGTCTTCGGAATATTTGGCAAAAGAGCGTCTGTATAGGGCAAGTGCCCCCTT
Source organism: uncultured Micavibrio sp. (assembly GCA_964423095.1). Lineage (GTDB taxonomy): Bacteria > Pseudomonadota > Alphaproteobacteria > Micavibrionales > Micavibrionaceae > Micavibrio_A. The sequence continues at coordinate 6,735 of CAYRDI010000044.1, read as the reverse complement.
ACCACCTTTTTGCACGATATACCGGTATTCGGCAAAGCGTTTGCAAGACATCAAAAACGCACCGGCAAACCAATAACTTAAAAGGATCGTCATCGGTGGCAATGTATCGCCCAACAACATACTCCACCCTAATAGCAGACGGATAGGGTTGTTTAACGCCTCGCTTAGAACATCGAGATAGACCTTGTCCTTGGTGCGCATCGGGTTGACGTTGTAACAGATACCGGAAATCCAGAAGAGTGCCGTAACAAACAGGAATAATTCCGAGACCTGCGCGGCCAGAAAAAATCCGGCCGCTGTCAGGGCAGCATATTCCAGATAAACCCAATGCGCCTTGATGATGCCGGAAACGGCGGGGCGGTTTTGCTTGCTGGGGTGATGGCGGTCAAATTCCGCATCCAGCCATTCATTGATGACGTAGTTGGAAGATGAAATCAGACAGGCGGAAAGAATGCCGTAGATGATCGCCGGGATATGGCTGGCGAATTCAAACGGCACAAAGAACAGCGCCATGATCAGGCCCGGCACGATAAAGATGTGCTTGAACCAGTAATGCGGGCGTGCCAGCGAAATATAATCGGCAATGGTCGGGGTTCGGACAGCTTCGTTCATGGGCATTTTTTATCAGGAATACTGAGCCTTGGGAACCGCATATCCGATTCCGAGGACGTGTTTTACCCTTGCCATTTTACCGCTGTGCGGGGCTTTTAAATTGGCCGTTTCGGCCTCCGATAGGCCCGCGAGATAACGGGTCGCGTCCAGCCGTTTGAAAAACCACGGAAAATAATACAGGGCGTAAAGTTTCACCTGTTTATACAGCGACATTTCCATTTTGTTGCTGTACCGGCCCGTCAAAAGCCCCTTTGCCACACGGAAAATTTTCTGCGGCTGTAACGCTTTTTTGCGGAAATAATTCCAATACATCCGGTAACGGTATCCGTGGACGACCTTCCAGTCCGGCCGCCATGTGGGGGATGGCGTGCATTGCGAATAGTGCGTGTAGCCATCCATCGCTTTGGCCAATGCGGCACCGGGTACGGGGGTAAAGATAAACACGGCGATTTCGTCCACGCCGACATCAATCAGCTTCGTCGCGTAATCGATGCTGGCCTGACGGTGTTCTTCGGTTTCTCCCGGCACGCCTGCGATAAAACAGGATTGCATGGGAATTCCCAGCGCCGCTGCCTTTTTGGCCATGCGCAAGCCATGTTCGTGGTTGAACGGCTTATTCATGATTTTGAGCATATCCGGCGATCCGCTTTCGGGGGAGAAGGACAGGAACCGGCATCCGGCCTTGGCCATTAACTCCAGCGTCTCTTCACTTTTGATCGTTTCGATCTTCGTGCCCTGCGCAATCTTCCAGATGATCGGCAGATCGCGGCGGATCAGTTCACGGCAGATTTCCTGCGTACGCTTATCCTGCACCGTCGGGTCGAGGTCGGAAATGTGGAATTCATGCACCGCCATCGTGCGATAGAAATATTCCATTTCATTCACAACATCGTTTGCCGAACGCCCGCGCCATTTCGGGTTGATTTCCGGCGATACGCAGAAGGTGCAACGATACGGGCACCCACGCGATGTTAAAATCGGAAGGAAACGATGGTTTTCTTTTGGCGCGTGGGCGAATCCTGCGATCCAGTATCCTTCCAGCGGCCATTTTTCCCAGAGCGGGAACGGCAATTCATCCAGTTGCATATCAAACGCCGGCAGCGGCGTGCTGATAAAATTCTTCTTTTCGTCATAAAATGCAACACCACCCAATGCGGCAAGCGCCTTTTTATCGTTGGCAATCAACGCTTCGGTCAAGGCTTCCGCCTGCCGCTCCGGCTCCCCCATAATTCCGGCATCCGCGCCGATATCGAGGAAGTTCTGGATCACGCGGCGCAACGAATAGGATGTCACGGCCTGAATATTTTCAAACAAACAGATCTTGATGTCCGGACGCGCAGCATGAATTGCACTTACCAAGCGCTCCACGGCGATAAATTCCGCCATCGTCCGGCAATAAATATAGGCGACTTTTGATTCCGGATTTAAATGTTCGCAGACCCATTTTTCGTCCGCGCCCATCAACATGAATTCCGTGATGCGTTGACGGTTGTTCGGCTGCAATCCGAAACAATCGATTACCTGCACATCGTATCCGGCCTCGTGCAGGGCACCGGCAAAATGCCCCGCCATGTGTGGCATGAACGGAATACCGGTATGCGGATCAAGGTTATGGCAAACAACGGGCGGCACCAGCACGGTGACCGAAGATTTCTCTTCGCGCCGTTTGGAAAGCCGTTCCTGCCATGTCGTCGGTTTCATGCTGCCTCGGTCGATTTTGAAGGGGTACTATAACGGCTTTGGGCTGCGGAGGCGAGCATTGTTAACGCGTTGTTCCCCTTAAATTTTCCCATAAACACGGGCATAGGAATTGGCAAAAATCTCCTTGTACCCCTGCGCCTTGAACACAATCCCGGATTGACGCGGCACGAGAATATAATCGAATTTCGCCTGCCAATCCTTATCCATCGAAAGCCGCGCATAGTCTTTTTCGATGTCGCGCAAAACAGCCGGGTTGATCGCGCCCTCTTTCCGCGCATCCTGTAACGGCAGGCCTTTATAGGTTGGAACATAGGGCCAATAAAACAAACCATGGGCCGTTAAGGCGGATTCGAAAACGTGATCTTTTACAAACGGCGGCGTGATCCAGCCCTTCTCGTCCCTACCGCTTGATGCCTTTGCGTATAGATCGTAATCCGCCAGCGAGGATTCAAATTTTGAGATTGTTTTCTCGTGCGGCTCGCCCAAAAATTTTTTGGAAAGAAGATACCGATCAAGCTCATCCTCCACCGTCCGGTTGTCCAGAATCCAGTGGCCGTAGAACAGGTTCAGGTCCGTGTATACCGGAATCATATAAACATCTTCCCACGATGCCGCCATCACTACGCTTTGCGCGGGAAGGTTGCTTTGCATCCAGTTATAGGCTTCCATCTGCGCCGACTGCACTTGGCGCAATGTATGACTCCGCCCGGCAAAATGGATTGCCCCTTTGGTCGGCGCATACAACAAATAAATCGCAATCACCGCCCCGCAAATCTTCATCATCACGGGTGCAATCTTCGTCCCGGACATCATGCGCGTTTTGTAAAACCCGTATAAAAGATAAGCAATGGAAATGCTGAACGGGAGCCCCCAGATCGTATCGATCCCGCGGATGAACAACCGCCCCACGATATGCACATTGTCGTAAAAGCCCAGTGCCATCATAAATGTTAGTTGCAGCAAACCGAACGCGATAAGAAACGACCGCCACACAGCATTTTTCCGGAACACCGCAAATGCAAAAACCCAGCTTAAGATATGACATATAATCAGATTTGTTTTCTGCGCGGTCGAAAACATTGTTTCGAAGAAAACTGAAAGGTTGAACGGGCTGTCCTTAAAAACGGAGATCAGGAAAATATCGCCAAGAAAGTCCGTATGCGCCATCGCATTCTGGTAAAGCCCGCGAAAATCGATCAGCAGCAAAAACAGAACAATCAAAAGACCTTGTCCTATAAAGTGCGCAGCCGCCTTATAATGTCTTTGTAATGCTGTCACCGTGAACAAGAAAAACAACGTCAGGTATCCCATCATCGTATGGGGTGGGTAATTAAACGCCATCACCATACCCAGCAAGACACCCGCTGCAGACGTTAAAACGCAAGGCTTACGCAACGTGGCGACCAGTGCGCTGAAATACAACAACGTGATAAACGTCACCACACCGGGATTGACCATTCTATAGCGGTCCATGACGTAATCGACATCAAAGAAATCTTTGTATCGCACCATAAGGCCTTCAAACATCGCGCCGACATCCCCGCCAGAGGCAGCACCGAGTACCAGAAAATCATAATAAAAAACAAACCATATCCCGATGATGAAGGCACATGCGGAATTTGGAATCGTTATCCGACTCCAATAAAACGCAATCAGGAAAATGGCCGCAATAAACAGATACCGGCTGATGACCACCGTCCAGCCAATGTCATGGGTCAGAAGATAAGGCGCAGCGGCAAAAGTCATCGGTGCCATTTTGAAAAATTCGATGCTGGGACGGGCTTCGTCCACTGGAACCGTCGGCGGTTTCATCGTCGGGCCGGATGCGATGACTTCCCTGATCCAAGCGGCATAATAAAAACTATCGCCCGCCGTTGTATTGGCGGATGTTACGGGGGCCCAGACGTATCCCTTTTGAACATGGTTCTTGGCCGCAATTTCTGGCCCGATCATAATGGAAAAACAGATCAAAAACCCGAAGAAGGCAAACAAAACAGTCTTTAAACCAAAGCAGCAACCACTCATGCAAAGAATCCCGCCACCGTGATAAAAGCGTAATATCCAGCAATCAGTGTGATGCCCGCAAAAATGCCGGCGAATACGTCATCCATCATCACGCCCTTCGCCCCAATCCATTCCCGGTCCGCATACCCCACCAGCGAAGGTTTGAAAATATCGTAAAACCGGAACAGGAAAAAAAGCGGCAGCATCCAGTAAAACACCGCACCCGCACCAATGCAGGCATAGACCATCAAAATGGACAGACTCATCCCCGCGGCCTCGTCCACCACAATTTCACGCGGGTCTTTGTTGTCTTTATCGCGCACATAAATGGCGGCGGCCCACCAGCCCAGCGTCATGGACAATAAAAACACCAAGACCAGCAAAAAGGGCGCGTATAAAAGCATCGGAACGGCGACCAGCGCGATGCCGAAACTTGTCGCGGTTGCGGGCACTTTCGGGAAAAACCCGCTATAAAAACACGTTGCAATCAGTTTTGCCAAAAAGGGAGCCATCACATTGCTTTTTCTGTTATGATGGGGGAGAAATTAGCACCTAACCCTTTGAATGACAACAAGTTATCCTACCGATGGAACATGAACTCCTCCGTTATATCAACAACCTCCAAACGCATCCCGCGCTTTTACTGGTAGTACTTGGGGTTGTATCGTTCGTCTGGGCGGATTTCGCCGTAATCTGCGGTGCCGTTTTCGTCTCTCAGAATATCCTGACCGCACCCTTGTTTGCTCTTCTCTTGTTCGTGATGATCTTTTCGGGCGATGCCATTTTATATGGTCTTGGCAAATATGCTGGCCGCCTGCCCTTCGTGGCGTCACGCACCCACGGGAATAAAGCCCAAAAGATTTCAGAGCTGCTGCACCGCAATTTTTTTGAGGCGGTTTTTTTTAGCCGGTTCGTCCCCGCCCTGCGCGTTCCCACCTATATGCTGATCGGCGGGTTGTCCGTACCATTTACAAAATTTGCAAAATATGTTGCGGCCATCATCCTTTTGTGGAACGGCGGCCTATTTACCATCGGTCTTGTTTTAGGAAACTACGCCTTTGACTTCATAAACGAATACAAATTCACTGCGCTAATCTTGATTGCTGGAATCATATGGCTGATCCCGCGCGGCATGACGACCCTGCTCAAATCCCGAAACCGACTGTAATTCTGTCAAGAAATCCATCAGGCAATATAAGGGCGGTTGTTATAAAAAGGAAAATGGCGCTGCCGGCACACGCTTCAGGCAAACTGGCATACCAAGCCTGAATATCCGAAAGCGCAACGAGCGTCTTTCGTCCCGCTTTTCGAACCTATATGGTACCAGCATTGATCTCTTTGTAAAGCGAACTACGACTAATCCTCATCATGCGAATGGCTTCAGGAATTCGCACCAAAAGCCTGCCCTCTTCCGGCTCAGGAGTCATATTGGGTGCCGCTGCAAGAGGCTCTCTTACAATCCGCCGCGCGGGCACTTCCTCTATTTTCCCCGCCTCCCTCTTTAAATCCCGCGCCAATATGTCCCAAAGTTGGGCCTCCTGGCGCATGATAATCGCCCGCTTTTCTGCCAGTTCACTCAATAGGCCTGCATGGGGTTCTCCTTTGCTGATAAGGCAAAGAATGTACAAGAGCAGCCAAAAAGAAAAAGCGGTTCGGCTGCGCGGGAGACGAACTGAGCCGCTAAGGTCAGGTAACTAAAGGGAATCAAATTTCGGGATAAAATTGGCCCCCAAATGGAGCGGAAGTATTGGCGTCCGTACGGGATAAATATCAATCCGATAAGATATTGATATATAATGCATAATTCCAATGCTGATAAAATCGATGTCCCTTAAATATACCCTTTAGCTAAAGACGGTAAAACGTTTCTTGAAATCTTATGATTGCCGCCAAATTTTATAATAGAGACCGGCCTATTTTGATCAATGCATGCTCTAGTCTATGACAAGTTGGACAAAGGAGAGCAAAATCTAAAAGTGTCGTTCTTCTTATACCTTCCTCTAATGGCTTAGTATGATGAACATCAAGCAAAGTCCTTGGATTAATTCCTGTTTTTAGTACCTTATCTGCGGGATTAAAGGTGCAAGCATCGCAATGTAACTTATTATCTGCTTTTCTTTTTAAAACGAATTTTTGAGCTAACCAAGCCGCTCTCTTTTTAACTTTTTGTTTTTGTTCTTGTGTAAGCCCTTCCATAGCAGAATTTCGAAGATCAAATCCTATGTTTCTTTCGATCCTTGACGCAATTTGGCTTTTTTCTGCCATCTCTATTTCGTCTTCTATGGCAACCCAAGAATTAAAAGTTTTGATTGGCTCTATTTCTAAATCAGCGATAGCAGCACGCTCAATATCATTTAGCGGCCTTAATGTACCAGAAGGATATCCAAAGAGCCTTTGCATTGAAGTAGCGTCTAATAT
>CAYRDI010000043.1:0-17745 GCA_964423095.1 uncultured Micavibrio sp. | reverse complement strand
ACAATAAAGAAGCCCCTCTTCTGGCAACTTTAGCACCCCTAACGCCTTAAAACCGAGTAAAATAGTTTATTTAATGCCGTATTTAGTCAATCTAACTGAACTTTTAGACGTTTTTGTAAACTATACAGGAAACCGTAGATTTATATTGCATAAAACTATTAGAGAATTTAAAGATAATTCTTCCCGGCCTGTTACCGCCGCACCGTTTCATGCTTTGACAGGTCAAAACACTCATAGATCGCTTGCGGCCAATAGATCGCTTGCGGCCAAGACGACGTGGTTTAGAATGGTCGGGCAACAATTCACGGGAAAAATTCTCTATGCATCTTCTTTCAAAAATTTCCGCGCTGGCTCTGGCCGCCAGCATAGCCGTATTTTCGGATGGCGCAAACGCCCAAACCCAGTACAACAAAGGCAGTCTGTCGCGCCAGTACCATATCGGCAATATGCTGGAACGCGAAATCGGCAACAACATGGACGCGCCGAATGCCAACAGTCACCAGAACCGGTTTCAACGCCAGCACAAAGATCAAAACCGCCGTGGAAACCGACGCAGCAACGAATCCGAAACTACCGAGGACGACCGGACAGCCTCGCAAGAAGAACTCTCTGACAATCAAGGCCACAACAACGGTCGCCGGGATTCCAAAAGCAACCGGTTTCAGCAGCGCGGTCGTTACGCCAATCAATCCGCCGCGGACTCATCGGGCGGTCTAAATGATTAACGACGGGCCAGAAGACCCCACGCGCCGCTTGTTAACGATTATGGCGCGCCTGCGTGATCCGGATAGCGGATGCCCGTGGGACATTGAACAGGATTTCAAATCCATTGCGCCATACACCATCGAAGAAGCCTATGAAGTTGCCGATGCTATCGAACGTGAAGACATTAACGATTTGAAGGAAGAACTCGGCGATCTGTTGTTACAAGTTGTTTTTCACGCGCAAATGGCAAAGGAAAAAAATGCATTTACGTTCGATGATGTTGTAAATGCATTGTGTGACAAACTGGTTTACCGCCATCCGCATGTATTCGGCGATCAATCGGCCAAAAATGCTGCGGAGGTCGTTACTATTTGGGATGCCCGCAAGAACAGCGAAAAGAAAAACAACAGCGCAATCGATGGCGTCACGCTTGGCCTTCCCGCCCTCCTCCGCGCCCAGAAATTACAAAAAAAGGCTGGAAAAGCCGGATTCGTCTGGCCCGATGCAGAATCGGCCTGGAAAAAGCTCGAAGAAGAACTTGAAGAGGTTAAAACCGCCGAAGGCAAAGATCATCAGGCCGAAGAAATTGGAGATCTTCTTTTTTGCATCGTGAATTACGCCCGCCTCTGCGGGCATGATACCGAAGATATATTGTCAAAAACCAATAAAAAATTTGAAAGCCGTTTTAAGGCAATGGAATCCGCTCTCGCAGGAAAAAACAAAAAACTTTCGGAATCCTCGCTCGATGACATGCTCACCGCATGGAATGAGGGAAAGAAAAATTTTTTATGAGTGCAACCATTTTTGAAGATTACAGGCTATGGCTGGTTGCCATCAGCACGCTCATAGGCTTTCACAACTATGCTTACTACATAAAAAACACACTGACAGGCATCTTCAAACCGCACCTCTTTTCGTGGTTGGTCTGGACCATTCTGGCCCTAACCAACTTTGCGGCGCAATGGACAAAGGATGCCGGGCCTGGCATGTTCCAGAGCGCTTTTATGGGGCTCGGTGTCGGAGTTATCGCGGTCATTTCCATTTTCAAAGGCGACAAAAACTATACGCGATCAGATTGGACCGCACTCACCTTCTCCTTATCGGCAATCCCTTTGTGGATCATCACAAAAAATCCTTTATGGTCAGTTCTCTTCGTGTCCTTGATTGATCTGGTCGCAACAATTCCCACAATCCGTAAAGGATGGATCAGACCACATCAGGAATCCGCTCGCGCTTTTGGCGTCGCCGGATTCAATTGCGGGTTGGGTTTTTTGGCAATATCAAATCTAACCTTAACAACGGGCCTTTACCAAGGCATGCTAGCCGCCTTAAACTTATCCATCGCAGCCATGCTGATACTAAGAAAAAGAACAGTGCAGTAAGGCACTCAACCACCGTTTTTCAATAACGGCTCTTTCAAAAACATCTCATAGGCGCGTTCCCAAATGGCTTTCGATGGCGCATTGACAACGCCGCCCGAAAGATCGGAACCCAGATACGGGCTACCATCCCACTTACGCGCATAAAACCCGCATTCTTCGAGCAATAATACACCGGCCATGTGGTCCCACGGTTCAATCCGTTTATAAACGCTGAACGCTGCATCACCGAGCAGCAGTTCCACATATTCCCACGCACAGCAAACATACGTCGTGGCATCGCCCACCAGTGAAATTCTATCGTCCACATAGGGACGTATTTTTGGCGGCATGAACTTCCGGCTGATAAAGGCATGCAGTGTTTTAAAATCGACATCGTCCAACGGTTTTATGGGCGGGTTGAACATCGCTCCATCGATTGTTACACCTCCACCCTTTTGCCCGGCTATCATCCGGTCTTTTGGGATCTGGTAAATCCAGCTGGCAATGCGCTCCCCTTTGTCCACCAAAGCTACCATCGTGCCAAAGATGGGATTGCCGGCGGCAAAATTTCCCGTGCCGTCCACCGGATCAACAATCCAGACAGGAGAATCGTTCTGCAACAGAATATCGCGCTGCACCTTCCCGCTGGAAACCGCCTCTTCGCCCAGAACGACAGAACCGGGAAGCTCATTGGTCAGGATGCGGGTTAATTCAATTTCCGCCTCCTCGTCCGCGATGGTTACAAGGTCTGTCGGGCCGCTTTTGGTGCGGATTTCACTCTTGTCCAATGATTGAAAGCGCGGGACGATTTTATCCGCCGCAACATCGCGGATGATCCGGTCTATTCTGTCGTGATCTATGTTTGGCATGGATAATGGAACCTCGCTTCGAAACGCCCCCGATTATCCTCGCTTAACCGCACTTTGACAAGCACATCATCCCCTTCGATGCTTTGCTCCAGAACCTCGCCCTCTTTGTAAAGCCATGAAAGGGCTTTTCCATCCGCCGCCGGAATGCGAACGGTAAAAATACTGTCCGCGCGCGATGTATGTTCCGCGATTACGCCAAGAAGCGCATCAATCCCCTCCCCGCTTTTGGCCGATACGGGAACCAGCTTGGCCCCACTGAACTGTGCATCGCGTATGACATCCGCACGCGCATCTTCGGAAATGGCGTCGATCTTGTTCAAGACCTCGACAATGCGCGGATCGTGATCGTAATCGATCCCCAACTCACCCATAACCTTGATCACATCTTCGCGCTGCCACGGGTGGTCGTGGCTCGACATATCGCGCACATGCAATATTATATCGGCGTATTGCACCTGCTCCAATGTCGCCCGAAACGCCTCCACCAGCGTTGTGGGAAGATCGGCGATAAACCCGACGGTATCGGATAGAATGACGGTTTTTCCGTTCGGCAATTCTAGCTTGCGCAATGTCGGGTCGAGCGTGGCAAACACCAAATCCTCCGCAAACACATGCGCGCCGGTCATGCGGTTGAACAATGTCGATTTTCCGGCGTTTGTATATCCCACCAACGCCACGATGGGAAACGGCACTTTCTCACGGCTTTTACGGGCCAGATCGCGCGTGCGCCGCACCTGCTCCAGATCCTTTTTCAACTGGGTAATCCGGTCAGTGATAATCCGGCGGTCCAACTCGATCTGCGTTTCGCCGGGGCCGCCCATAAAACCGCCGCCGCCCCGTTGCCGTTCCAGGTGCGTCCATGACCGCACGAGGCGGGATTTCTGGTATTCCAGCATCGCCAGATCCACCTGAATCTTCCCCTCTTTGGTCGCAGCACGCGCACCGAAGATTTCAAGGATCAAGCCTGTCCGGTCAATGACTTTGACATTCCAGAGCTTTTCAAGGTTGCGCTGCTGCACAGGGCTCAACTTGTAATTCACAACCACTACGGCCGGCTGCTCTTCTTCGATGTGAATCCCGATTTCTTCGGCCGTTCCCTTCCCCAAAAGCTGCGCGGGGTTAATCCGCGCAACCTTGGCAATGCGCGTGCTGGTCACTGGCATATGGATGGCATGAACCAATCCTTCTGCTTCCTCGATCAAATCTTCAATGGCGCGTTTATGGCGCGTGGAATCCCTCTCCGTTCTGGCGGGCAGAACAGGATGGACGACCAAAGCCGCATCGGTTTTACGGATCGTTTGGGAATCGCTCACAAAAGGATGTTACGATGCATCCCCCGCGCCCTCTTCCCCTTCGTAGAAGGAAATGGGCCCGCCGGGCATAATCGTGGAAATCGCGTGTTTGTAAACCAACTGGACGTGGGATTCGCGACGCAGCAGCATCGAAAAATTGTCAAACCATGTGACAACGCCCTGCAATTTCACGCCGTTGACCAAAAAAACGGTCACGGTCATTTTTTCTTTGCGGATTTTGTTCAGGAATACGTCCTGAACATTCTGGGCTTTTTCTGCCATCTTGTTTTCCCTAATTCAACCAGTTGTTTGTACTACGGTTTTAAAGGAGTTATCCCCAACCATCAAGAGGCTTTTTGAACCGGTGTTTCCAGATATTTTATAAGCACTTGCTGAAGTTCACCCACATGATCCACCACATAGGCAGGCCGGTATTTTTGAATCAAATCGTCCTCTTTTCGCGTGTGGCGAATAAAGGCCACGGGACAACCCGCATCCTTCGCACAGGCCAGATCGCTTTCCGTATCCCCGACATACAATATCTGGTCGATGGTCAGACCGTGCGGGTGCAGGCCCAAGGCGTGGAGCAGTGGCGCACCGGATGGCTTGTCTTTTGCGGCGACGCCCGCCCCCATATAAACATCGAAATATTTCTGCCACCCCAGATATTCCACCTCACGGCGTAAAATATCGTTCCTCTTGTTGCTGACCAACCCCATCGGCACATTCCGGTTTTTCAGGGTCATCAAGACTTCCTCGGCCCCTTCGATCACGCTGATCTGCGCCAGATGGTGGTCACTGATATATTGATAGAGCGTATCCTGCCCTTCCTGCGCGCGGTTACCGTAAAGACGCGGGTACAGTTCGCGCGTGGAATAAACCAATGCATCCAGATATTCTTCCATACTCCATAATGGATAGCCCAGATGCGCACGAACATGGTTGTGGGCCGCGAACAGGAGCGGCAGGGAATCCACCAAGGTTCCATCCCAATCGAAAAAAACAGCCTTTGCCATGAAATCAAACCGCCTTCTTCAGCTCGGAAGAATTCTCCTCGCCCTTGTCGTTGGTTAAATCGAGCGATTTCAGCTTGCGGTGAAGCGCGGATCGCTCCATCCCCACATAGGCCGCCGTTTTGGAAATATTCCCGCCAAATCTTGCAAGCTGGCGTTCCAGATAATCGCGCTCGAACGCTTCGCGCGCCTCTCGCAACGGGTAGGTCAGATAATCTTGGATCGTGGCGGCGCGTGTTTCCGCTGTCGCGGCCTCCCCCGTAATTTCGGGTGGAAGATCTTTTTTATCGATCGGAACATCTTTTTCGTTCCCGACCATAATCATCGCCCATTCAATAATATTGCCAAGCTGGCGTATATTTCCCGGCCAGTCGTAATCCTGCAACGCAATCAACGCGGCGGGTGTCAACGCCCGTGCGGGCTGTCCTGTCTGGCTTGAATATTTCCGGATAAAATGGTCGGCTAGTGCGGGAATGTCCTCCCGGCGCGATTTCAAAGGCGGCACATGGATGGGAACGACATTCAACCGGTAATACAAATCTTCCCGGAAGTCACCCCGCGTAATGGCATCCTGAAGGTTCCGGCTGGTGGAGGCAATCACACGAACATCGGCATTCAAGGTTTCCCGGCCGCCAAGACGCGTAAATTTTTGTTCCTGCAGAACGCGAACGATCTTGCCCTGCGCCTCAAGCGGCAAATAACCGACTTCATCCAAAAGAAGCGTTCCGCCGTCCGCGCGCTCAATCAAACCTTTTTGCAAACCTTTTGGCCCATCCTGCCCGAACAATTCCAGATCTATCATGGCAGGATCGACAACCGCGCAGTTCATGGCCATAAACGGTTTGTCCTTGCGGGACGACATGCTGTGCAGCATCCGCGCGGCTACGCCCTTTCCCGTACCGGCATCGCCAGTAAACAACACGCGGCTATTCGCACCCGCCACCTTTTCAATGGCCTGCGACACATCCTTCAAACTACCCGAAGACCCGATCATGACATCCGGCGTTTCGCGCTTGCCTTTTAATTCCTCGTTCTCCTGACGAAGGCGGGAAATTTCCATCGCCCGTTCGATCATCAAAAGAAGACGGTCGGATTTAAAGGGTTTTTCAATAAAATCATAAGCACCGATCTTGATCGCCGAAACAGCGGTTTCAATAGTGCCGTGGCCGGAAATCATAATCACCGGCAAATGCGGATATTTCTTCTTCGTCTTTTTCAGGATTTCAAGCCCGTCATCCTCGCTGCCCTGCAACCAGATGTCGAGGATCATCAAGTCCGGCACACGGGCCTCGATCTCCGCATAGGCCTTAATACAACCGTTCGCCTGACGCGTGGCATACCCTTCGTCTTCCAGAATGCCCTTGATCAGCTTCCGAATGTCGTCTTCGTCGTCGATGATGAGTATATCAACAGCCATATTTATTTTACGCAGCCTTGCTTGCCCCTTGAATTTCTTTTTGCTTGAGCGGCAATACCAAACTGACCGTGGCACCGCCCAGATCTTCCCATCCGTTTAAGGATTGTACCCATTCCGGGGCCCCCAATACCAGACGTCCATGATGGTCTTCCATGATTTTTTTTACGATGGCAAGGCCCAGCCCCGTGCCCCGCGCCTTGTTGGTAACATAGGGTTCGGCCAGCCGCAAAGCACTTTCCCCCTTGGGAAGCCCGACTCCGCTATCCGTAATGCAAATCACGTAGTTTTCCTTATCGGAATCAAGCGTGAGGAGCACACCAAGACGGGCCGCGCCCCCTTTCTCATGAATGGAATCGATGGCGTTTTGCACAAGGTTGGTCACCGCCTGCCGGATTTGCTGAATATCGCACGAAAGGGTCGTATCGCCGCAAAGATCGCGCACATCGAACTGTATGTCCGTATGCGCCTCTTTTTCTAGGACCAACGTCTGGCGGATATGCAACGCGATATTTTCTTCCTTCATAACCGGTTCCGGCATCCTTGCAAAACTCGAAAATTCGCTCACCATGCGCCCTATGTCACCCACATGACGGATAATCGTATCTGTCATTTCGGCAAAGGTTTCGGGGTCGTTCTGGATTTCTTTGGTGTATTTTCGTTTCAACCGTTCCGCCGAAAGCTGGATCGGCGTCAACGGGTTTTTTATTTCATGGGCAATCCGGCGTGCCACATCCGCCCAGGCGGATTTCCTTTGCGCGGATTGAAGATCGGTGATGTCATCGAACGTCAAAACCGCCCCCATGATTTCATCACCCAGCTTTTCAATGGCAATCCGTACCATCAGGTTGCGGCGGGTCATGTCGCGCGCCAGCATCGGAATTTCATCTTGCATGACCTTGCTGGCCTTCGCCCATGCCTGCTCCAAAAGCGGAGCAACATCGGGTACAAATTCTGCGATATTCTGGCCGATCAATTTTTCGGCAGGCGCGGAAAACAGTTCGGCGGCCGAAGCATTCGCAATCGTAATAATACCCTTTTCATCTACGCCGACAATTCCCGTTGTCACACCGGCCAGAACCGCTTCGGTAAACCTGCGGCGTTTATCCAACTGGCGGTTTGATTCCAGAACTTCATCACGCTGTTCTTCGATCTGCAAGGTCATGCGGTTGAAGGACTGCGCCAGATAATTGAACTCCTCGATCTCCTGCCCCTCGCGCACGCGGGCGGTCAAATCACCGCCGCGCACGCGGTCAGCCGTTTCGATCAGGTTTCCAATCGGCATCACCAGTTGGCGGGCCAGAATAATCCCGAACCATGTCGCCGCCAGAATAAACATCACCGCCACCACGATGAAGATCAACGTAATCGTAATCATCAGGTTGGAATTTCGATGGGCCAGCGTTGAATAGGCATCTGTCGCCTTTTTGGTTTGATCGAGCTGCGATAGCACATACGGGTCCACCATGCGCCCGACATAAAGATAATAATCCGGATAGCTTTGCAGCTTTACCAATGCACGAACACGGTCGTCATATTCGCCGGTGGTCAAAACAACCTCCCCGTCCCGCGCCTGATCCATCAAAAATCCCGGCAACCCTTCAAAGGTCAGGGTAAAGGTCAAACTGGTACGTGCGATAATTTTTCCGCGCGCATCGAAAATCATCACTTCCGACAGGTTGCGCAACGATGATTGCTGTTCCAGAAAATCGATAAACTTTGGATAATCCTCGTAATAGAGGGATGCCTCGCGGTCCAGATCATTGGCCATGGCCAATAAATCCGCCTTGATACTCTGCTGGTGTTCCTCCAGATATGATTCCGCCACAACTTGCGCGGATTCAACGGCCGTTTTCACGCGATCCGAAAACCACGCCTGCACGCCGTAATGGAAAAAGATCGTGGAAAAAATAGCCATGATCACGGCCGGTGCCGCCGCCATCACGGAAAATAAAACGACCAGACGGATATGGAGTTTGGAGCCCGCAAGTCCCCGTTTGCGCCAGCTCCAGAGCTTTGCCAGCCTGCGCACGATCAGAACGACCAGGAACGTCATAATGATCAGGTCGAGGTTCAACAACCAGATCACCGTATCCGGATCGTTGCCAAAGGGCGGTTTGGCGGTCAGGGCGGCATAGGTCCCAAACCCGCTGGCCAGAATGGCAATCAGAAGGATGATGGCGAGCTTGCCGCTCCACCCCTTTTTGAAAAAAGCCTTGCTGAGACGGCCGATAAAGCTGTTCCGGCGTCCGAAGGTCGCCCGTTCCAGCCCGCGCCAGAACGACCCGCTGGATGACCCCGTACTGGATCTCCGGATTTTCTCTTCGGCTGTGTCTTTGATGGGGTGTTCCGCCATGCTTTATCTTATGACTATAATTGACCTTTTCGGTTTTTAAGACTATCCAACGTCCTGACGGCAAAGGCAAGAGAATTGAATATGTCAAAGGGTTCCGAAAGAGCGTTTCATGTCCTGATTCCGGCGGCAGGCAGCGGCACCCGCATGGGCCTGTCCACCCCCAAACAATACAAACGTGTGGGCGGGAAAATGATCCTCCGCCACACGATTGAAAAATTTATTGGAATTCAGGGGCTTAGATCCATACGTGTGATCATAGATCCCGAACACGCGACCCTGTATCAAGAGGCGGTTCAGGGGCTGGATCTCCCTCCGCCTGTCTTTGGTGGAAAGACACGAAAACAAAGTGTTTACAACGGACTTTGTATTTTTTCTCAAGTTGAATATGAAGACACGATCCTGATCCACGATGCGGCCCGCCCGTTCGTGACCCCCGCTTGTGTAGAAACGCTCCTCGATACCATGGCCACACAGATCGCCGCCACACTGGTCGCCCCTATTGCCGATACATTGGTGGATGAACAAACACGACAGACTCTGAACCGTGAGCAAGTCCGCGCCATCCAGACGCCTCAGGCCTTTCATCTCGGGTTTTTGAAAAAAGCGCACGAAGCCTTCCGCACCGATGAACGCTTTACCGACGATGCGGGTTTGATTTCCGCGCTGGGGGAACAGGTTGCCTTTGTCGAAGGCAGTCGTGATAATTTTAAAATCACCACCCGTGAAGATCTTGTGATGGCCGAACGCCTGCTGGCCCGCCCCATGGAAACGCGTACGGGGTTCGGTTACGACATTCACGCCTTCGACCCCGCCCCCGCCACACACATCCGGCTGGGCGGGATTGATATACCCCATACACGCAAACTCCTCGGCCATTCCGATGCAGACGTTATCCTGCATGCGCTCACCGATGCATTGCTCGGCACCATCGGCGATGGCGATATCGGACAGATATTTCCGCCATCCGATATGCAATGGAAAGGGGCGTCGTCCGATCGTTTTGTCAAAGAAGCCCTGCGCCGTGTGCGCAATGCAGGTGGCCGCCTTCGTCATGCCGACATATCCCTGATCGCCGAAGAACCAAAAATCGGCCCCTATCGCGCAGCGATGCAGGAAATCCTTGCAACCCTTCTTGGGATTTCTCCTTCTCGCGTAGGATTGAAGGCCACAACAAACGAAGGACTCGGCGCCATCGGGCGCGGCGAAGGCATTTGCGCGCACGCGGTTGTTTCGGTTACATTCCCGGAGGACGGCGCATGAAATTATCCCCTCCTGATCCCGAATTGATCAAAAAGCTGGATTTTAAAAATCCTGCCGTATGGGTGGCCACATGGTGCGGATGCGGCCTGATGCGGCCGGCCCCCGGCACATGGGGAACGCTGGGAGGATTGCCCATAGGGCTTATTCTACTGGCCCTTGGCGGAAAAGTTGCACTCGTCTTCGGGATCACCATCGTATTCCCGCTTGGCATCTGGGCCGCAAACACATTTGAAAGGATGACGCAAAGCCACGACAATTCCATGATCGTAATTGATGAGGTCGCAGGGGTTTGGATCGCGCTACTGGCCTCCACCCTATCGCCGGTGTCGATCGTTCTGGCCTTTCTCCTGTTTCGCCTCTTTGATATCCTCAAACCATGGCCCATTCGCTGGCTGGACCAAAACATTGCTGGCGGTCTAGGTGTGATGGTGGACGACATTGCCGCCGGTGTCCTCGCAGCCATCTGTTTATATGGGATTCATTTTTATGCACTCGCTGGTTGAAGAACTAACCTTATTGCTGCTCGATGCCAACATGCGCCTTGTCACGGCGGAATCTTGCACGGGCGGAATGATCGCGGCGGCGATGACGGACCGCGGCGGATCGTCCGCGGTTTTCGAACGAGGCTTTGTCACCTATTCAAACGACTCCAAAATCGAAGAGCTTGGCGTATCCAAAGACACGCTGGAAAATCACGGCGCAGTTTCGGAAAAAACGGCGGCGGAAATGGCGTCGGGCGCGCTCCTACATTCCCGTGCGGACATTTCCGTGGCCGTCACGGGCATTGCGGGCCCATCGGGCGGCAGCATGGAAAAGCCCGTCGGCCTTGTTTATATCGCCATCGGCCGGAAAAACCATCCGCCATACGTCACCAAAAACAATTTCGATGGCGACCGGATGAGCATTCGTCAGGCGACAATGGAAAAGGCACTGGAAATGTTGATCGATACCATCGGCACAAAACCGGCGTAACGTGTTCAACCGTATAATTCCTGCGCCCTCGCTTCGAACGCACTGACCATCCGCTTCACCACTTCGTTAAAAAACATATTGGCCAGCGTTTGAAGGGCGATATTGGAAAACTCAAACTCGACCACAAAATCAATCAGGCAGGATCCATCCGGCTGGCGAATGAATTTCCAGTGGTTTTTCAGGTTTTTTAAAGGCCCTTTTAGATATTCTATCGAAATGTCACTAGGGCGATCCAAAATAACCTTGGATGAAAACCGTTCGCGGAACATTTTATACCCCACCACCAGATCGGCATAAAACACTCCCGCACTTTCTACGCGGTTGATGCGGGATGCGATGCACCACGGCGCAAATTCCTGATACCGCGCCACATCGGCAACCAGATCGAACATCTGTTCGGGTGTATAAGGGAGGTGCTTTTGTTCGATATGACGGAGCATGGCCGCTACTCGGCCGCGAGTTTGGTCAGCTTTTCTTCCCGTGCCTTTTTGAGCCGCGCAAAGTCATCTCCCGCATGATAGGAAGAACGGGTGAGCGGCGTGGCCGACACCATCAAAAACCCTTTGGCGCGCGCCATTTTTTCAAGGCCCGCAAATTCTTCGGGCGTCCAAAAATGCTCCACCGCCGCATGCTTGGGCGTCGGCTGTAAATACTGGCCGATCGTGATGAAATCAATGTCGGCGGCGCGCATGTCGTCCATCACCTGCGCAACCTCCTCCTTCGTTTCACCAAGCCCGACCATCATGCCGGATTTTGTGAAGATGGTCGGATCGACTTCTTTCACCCGCTGCAACAAACGCAAAGACCGGAAATAACGCGCACCGGGGCGGATAGTCGGGTATAAACGCGGCACGGTTTCAAGGTTGTGGTTGAACACATCGGGGCGTGCGTGGGCAACAGCATCAATATCCTCGATCTTTCCACGAAAATCGCCGGGCAATATTTCAATCGTCGTATCCGGTGCCTTGAAACGGATTGCGGCAATCGTTTTGACGAAATGGTCTGCCCCGCTATCCTCTAGATCGTCACGATCCACGGATGTAATCACAACGTGACTTAACCCCATTTGCTCAACGGCCACGCCGACACGTAAAGGTTCGTATTTATCGAGCTCGTTAGGTTTTCCTGTGGAAACATTGCAAAAAGAACAGGCGCGCGTGCACACCTCGCCCATAATCATGAATGTTGCGTGTTTTTTGTCCCAGCATTCGCCGATGTTCGGGCACCCCGCCTCTTCGCAGACGGTGGTGAGCTTCAATCCCTTAACGGTCGCGAGCGTTTCCGAATAGACCTTACCCTGCGGCGCCTTGACGCGGATCCACTCCGGTTTCTTGCCCATCGGGCGATCCGGGTTTTTCTGCTTTTCAGGATGCCGCTTTTTGCGGTCTAACAAGTCTGGGTTATAGGTCATAATCCCTCTTATACACTAAAAATGGATTGCCTTACCATAGGCCGATAGCACGCTTTCATGCATCATTTCGCTCAAGGTCGGATGGGCAAACACCGTGTGCATGAATTCGGCCTCGGTCAGTTCATTGGCCTTGCCGATAACGTAACCCTGAATAAGTTCCGTCACTTCCGCGCCAATCATATGCGCGCCGAGCAATTCACCCGTTTTCGCATCGAAGATCGTTTTCACAAGCCCATCGGGTTCGCCAAGCGCAATCGCCTTCCCATTCCCGACAAACGGGAACCGGCCGATCTTGACGTTCAGCCCCTGTTCCTTGCACGCCCGTTCCGTCAAGCCAACGCTGGCGACTTGCGGGTGGCAATAGGTACAACCCGGAATGTTGGATTTTACCATCGGGTGAACCCCCGCCTGTCCCGCAATTTTTTCGATACAGATGATGCCTTCGTGCGATGCCTTGTGCGCGAGCCACGGCGCACCAACGCAATCGCCGATCGCATACACGCCCGCCTCTCCCGTTTTCATGTACCCGTCCGTGACGATATGTCCGCGGTCGAGCTTTACCCCCGGCACGTTTTCAAGCCCGATATTGTCCGTATTTGCAACAATACCCACCGCCATAATCACGCGCTCGGCGGTAATTTTCTCGGTACGGCCACCAACCTCGACATGAACCGTAACGCTGTTCGGTCCTTTTTCCAGCTTTTTGGTTACTGCTCCGGTGATGATTTTCATGCCCTGTTTTTCAAACGCTTTTTTTGCCATCGTGGAAATTTCTTCATCTTCCACCGGCATCACACGATCCATCATTTCAATGACGGTCACGTCCGCTCCCAATGTGCGGTAAAAGCTCGCGAATTCAATCCCAATCGCGCCAGAGCCAACGACGACGAGCGATTTCGGAATCATGTCCGGCACCATGGCTTCGCGATACGTCCAGATCAACTTGCCATCGGGTTCCAATCCCGGCAATTGCCGCGCACGGGCACCCGTAGCAATGATGATATGCTTCCCGGTGATTTCATCCGTTTTCTTGCCATCTTTGGAAAGCTCGACCTTCCCCTTGCCCATCAGTTTGCCGTAGGCATCGGACACCGTGACTTTGTTTTTCTTGAGCAAATGACCGATCCCACCGGAGAGTTGCTTCGCAACACCGCGGCTGCGTTCAACAATTTTTTTCACATCAAATGAGATATCCTTGGCTGACAAACCATACGCATCCGCATGTTTCATCAAATGATAAACTTCGGCAGAACGAAGCAATGCTTTTGTTGGAATACATCCCCAGTTCAGGCAGATCCCGCCCAGATGGTTTGCTTCCACCACGGCTGTTTTCATGCCCAGCTGCGCGGCCCGAATGGCCGCAACATACCCGCCGGGCCCGCCGCCAATCACCACCACATCAAACGCTTTATCGCTCATTTTATGCCCCTATCAATTCCAGTAAATCTTCGGTTTGGTAATTTGTCGTGTCGTGCGCCAGAAATCCATGATCCGGCCAGGCGTGATCCACGCGGTCAACAACCGTCACACCGCGCCCGCCAATGGCATCATCAAAAGCCTTCGTATCGTCCATGCGCAAAACTTCATCCTGTTCCACCACCAGATAGGTGATGGAAATATTTTTCGGAAAGCCTTTAACCCGTTCCGGTAATGCCAGATAAAATTCTTTAAGGCTCGCTACAATCTCGGCCGGGTCGTTTAATTCCACTTTTTCCGTGATGCGTGGCAGGCGCAGGAAATCCGGCCGCCAGATACGGGCAATTGAGTCCGGATTCCCGTCTTCCCAAACACCTTGCGCACCGGCATAGAGCAACAAAGATTTCACCTTCCCGATGGCGGCATCATCCTGCGCCATCGACCACATCGCGGACAGTGCACCAAACGAATTGCCGATCACATGGACGGAATCGTATTTTTCATCCAATATTTTTAAAACAAATGACGGCTCCGCCATCCAGTCATTGATGGTGGCTGCCCCCCCGCCCAGATGGGTTTCGCGTGCTCTGCGCCCATTCATCAACCGCGCGGCATTGTTCACCATCACAGGCGCCATGGGTCCGTATAGTTTTGTGCCCTTATGTTTGATCACATAGACGGCATAACCTTCGTCCACCAAAGCGGCCGCATGGCGTTGTTCGAAAATCGTCGCGCCCATGCCGGGAAAACCGGGGCAGAACAGGATGGCGGCGCGGGCACCCTTTTCGGATTCATAAACCTGCGCCTCCACCCATTCGAATGTCTGCCACGTTACCAACATCAGGGGCTAGCAATTCCCTTTTTTCGCCTGACCGGGCGGGCAGAAATTGCCATGACCGCCGTAATAGCCATCATTCACGTTGATATGGGCATTTTCATCCTTGTACGTGGCGTTACAGGCCGACAGGGACAGAACACATAGGGTCGATAGTAGAACGTATTTCATCTTTCACTTCCTTCTTGGGTTAAAGCAACATTGTTGCCGGGTTCTCTATATAACGCTTCACGTACTGTAAAAATTCCGCGCCGACCGCACCATCGACGGTACGGTGGTCGGTAGACAGGGTACAGGACATAAACATCCCTGTTTTAATCTGTCCGTTTTCGGCATAAACCCGTTCTTCGCCCGCACCGACGGCCAGGATGCAGCTTTGCGGCGGGTTGATAATCGCCTGAAAATTCGAAATCCCGAACATACCGAGGTTAGAAACCGTGAAGGTTCCACCTTGAAATTCTTCGGGTTTCAGCTTTCCGTCACGCGCACGTTTGGCAAGGTCCTTGATCTCGCCGGAAATAGCCGCAAGGCCCTTGCCTTCGGCTTGCTTGACGATCGGCGTCATCAAACCATTCGGCGTGGCAACCGCCACCGAAATATCCGCATGTTTGAATTGCAGAACGGCTTCCTCGCTCCATGATACGTTCGCCGCTGGATAGGCTTTTAATGCCATCGCACACGCCTTCACGACGAAGTCATTGACGGACAGCTTGTACGCCGCGTCTTTTCCTGCCGCCTTGTTCAAAGTCTCGCGCACCTTTAACAAGTCATCGATTCGGCAATCGATGCTCAAATAGAAATGCGGCACCGTTGTTTTTGATTCCAGCAGACGTTTGGCGGTAATCTTTTTAATGTTGTTGTTCGGGATTTCGACATAAACCTGCCCGAACGCATTCACCTTTTCTTCGCCTGAAAGAACAGGTGCAACAGATGTTGCCAAAGCTGGTGTCGCACCGACCTTCGCGCCCTGCACATCGTCCCTGACAATCCGTCCGTGCGGGCCGGACCCTTTGACATTCTTTAAATCAATGCCTTTGTCTTTGGCAATCCGTTTGGCCAGAGGCGTTGCAAAAACACGATCCCCTTTTGCGATCATGGCCGCAGGCTGCGCAGAAATAGGCGCGGCATGTGAAGACGTGCTTGACATGGCCTGTGGCGCGGGCGCCGAAGCACCACCCGACATCGCTTTTTTCAAATCGTTGTCGTTCTCGCCCTCTTCCAAAAGAATGGCAATCGGTTCATTCACCTTCACAGCCTGCGTTCCGGCAGGAATCAGGATTTTGCCGAGCTTGCCCTCATCTACGGCTTCCACTTCCATCGTCGCCTTGTCGGTTTCGATTTCGGCGATCACCTCGCCGGCTTTCACCGTATCGCCTTCTTTTTTATGCCACTTGGCGAGATTCCCCTCCGTCATGGTTGGGGACAAGGCTGGCATCAACACTTTGATCGTCATGGTTAATCCTGTATTTTAATTTGACTTCTCTAATTCAATTCGATAAACCTTATGTAAATAAGGAGTATTCTATGTCCTATAATCCAACGCAAACCTTCAATCCTCTGGCATGCGAAGAGGTCCGCCCTCCGCTCCACCAATCCCAAATTCCATCCGCAGCCGATGTCGCCCTAAAAAAATCCGAATGGAGCCGTCTTTCAGAAATATATACATCGGCCATCGCATGGGGAATGACTTCTTCCCAAATCATCGCGCAAAAATTCGGGGATGACACGCCAGATCTCATACAGTCCGGCTCTACACTCAATCCCGCAAAATGTGCGTCCGTCCTAAAATTCTTATCCTCCCTCAATCCTGACAATGCTACCGGTAACAAACTTCCTTGGCGGCACGCACAATGTGCTCTGGTTGCGGCAACGCCAACGCTTCCAAACCAGCCGCGTAGGGCAGCGGGACGTCAGCCGCGTTAACGCGGGCGACCGGCGCATCCAGATAATCAAACGCGTGCTCCATCACCATGGCCGCAATTTCGGCGTTCACACCGGCAAACGGCCAGTCTTCTTCCACGCACACAAGACGGTTGGTTTTCTTCACGGACTCGATAATCGTGTAACGGTCGATCGGTCGGATGGTGCGAAGGTTGATGACTTCCGCATCGATTCCCTCTTCAGCCAACACTTCGGCGGCCTTTAACGCTTTACCGACCATGATGGAATAGGCAACGATGGTCACATCTTTCCCCTCGCGCTCGATCTTCGCGCGGCCGATCGGAATCACATAATCCTCATCCGTCGGTACTTCGAACGACTGCCCGTACATGATTTCATTTTCCAGGATGACGACCGGGTTGGGGTCGCGAATCGCGGCCTTCATCAATCCCTTCGCATCGCTCGCAGACCATGGCGCGATCACTTTCAATCCCGGAACGTGACCATACCATGATCCGTAAGACTGGCTGTGTTGGGCCCCCACGCGCGCGGCGGCACCATTCGGTCCGCGGAACACGATGGGGCATCCCAACTGGCCGCCCGCCATATACAATGTCTTGGCGGCGGAGTTGATGATGTGGTCAATGGCCTGCATCGCAAAATTCATGGTCATGAATTCGACAATCGGCTTTAACCCCTTGAACGCGGAACCAACGGCAATCCCGGCAAATCCGTGTTCGGTAATCGGCGTATCGATCACGCGCTTGGCACCGAATTCATCCAGCAATCCCTGGGTGACTTTATAGGCACCGTTATATTCGGCAACCTCTTCACCCATGACATAGACTTTTTCATCGGCGCGCATTTCTTCGGCCATCGCATCGCGCAACGCTTCGCGCACCGTCTGCGTTTTGGTCGATTGGAAAAACTTTGCCTCGTCAAACGGCGGCGGTTCGATCA
>CAYRDI010000042.1:0-19016 GCA_964423095.1 uncultured Micavibrio sp. | reverse complement strand
GTTCATCAGGCCACCACCAAATTCACCACCAGTGGCAACGACGATCGCCTTTAAGAATTGTTCTATTTTCGACCAGAATCCTTCAAAGCCTGCCAATACAGTTGTGCGCGCCGTTGCTTCGGCGGGCGTACGCATCGCATCTTCTAAGCCTTCGCCGATCTTGCCATCGGGGCCGGCCCACCAGGAGAACAATCCGCCGCCTACAGTGCCACCAACACCCAGTGCAGTGCCGAGAAGGCCAAGCCTACCAAATTTTCCTGCAAGACCTGCCGCTTTATCAAATCTACCAGCCATCTTCTTCTCCTCTACCGCCCTTCGGTTTATCCATGTATAGCGGTATTACGTTAACTTACCCCTAAAATAGCAAAACGAGGGGAGTAATCTCAAATCAGTCCGGAAAATTAAATTATTACAATGAGTTATGACGTTTTGTCGTTTTCGGTGTTTTTGGCGGAATCGGCGGTTTCAATAGTTCGTTCGTCGATTTTGCGCCTGTTTTAGGCCATTTTGCCCGTTTTCCGGCCTGAAAACCGGTCATAACCGTGTATCAATAAATCATAGCAGAAAACGGCGGAAAAAGCCAGTTTTGCGGGGTTTTCGGGGGGAGGAGACGTGTTGGTGCGGCTATGCCGCCGGTTTGCGGATCCCCGCCGTGCGGGCGCCCCTTGGGCGCGCCGCGGGGATGACGGGAAGGAGGCAGGTCGCAGAGGATTCTTCGCTATAATGACACTGTAGGCTTAATGCCGGAAGTGCCGCATCCCCGTAAAGACCATGGCGAGCCCGCGTTCATCGGCGGCGGCAATCACGTCTTCATCCTTGATCGACCCGCCGGGTTGGATGATCGCGGTCGCGCCCGCATCGGCGGCGGCCAGCATTCCATCGGGGAAGGGGAAGAAGGCATCGGAGGCCACGACCATCCGGTCACCGTCTTTTGGCGCAAGGCCGTATTCGTTCATGCGCATGGCGGCAATGCGTGAGCTATCAAGCCGGTTCATCTGTCCCGCGCCAATACCGACCGTCATGCCGTCCTTGGCGTACACAATCGCGTTGGATTTGACGTGCTTGCAAACCTTGAAGGCGAACAGCAGGTCTTTGATTTCCTGATCCGTCGGCGCACGTTTGGTCACAACCTTGAGCATATCGGCGGATACCACGCCGCTATCGGCATCCTGCACCAAAAGGCCACCCGCGACCGGTTTGTAGTTCCAGCGCACGGAGGTGGGCGCGGGCACGCCGCCCGCCTTTAACACGCGCACGTTTTTCTTGGCTGCGAGGATGGGAAGGGCGGCGGGATCAATATCCGGCGCGATAATGACTTCGGAGAATATCTCGACAATCTTCTTGGCCGTCGCTGCATCCAGCGTGCGGTTCAGTGCGATAATGCCGCCGAAGGCGGAGACGGGATCACACGCCAGCGCGCGTTCATAGGCTTCCAGCATCGTATCGCCCTTGGCCACGCCCGACGGGTTTGCGTGCTTGATGATGGCGACGGCAGGGGAATCAAATTCCGCGACCAGTTCATAGGCCGCATCGGTATCGTTGATGTTGTTGTACGAAAGCTCTTTGCCCTGAAGGATGTCCGCCGTGGCAACACCGGGGCGGATTTCATGGGTGAGGTACAGTGCCGCGCGCTGGTGCGGATTTTCCCCGTAACGCAGCGATTGTTTGAGCGCACCCGCAAAAGCGATCTGGCGTGGGAAATCCGTATCCTGCGCCGCGAACCAGTTGGAGATCGCGGAATCATAGGCCGCGGTATGGGCATAGGCGCGGGCGGCGAGTTTTTTACGAAGATCGAACGTGGTCGCCCCGCCATTCGCGGCAAGTTCTTCGGCAACCAGCGCATAATCTGCAGGATCGGTGACGATGGCAACATAGGCATGGTTTTTGGCGGCGGAACGCACCATGGCGGGGCCGCCGATATCGATGTTTTCAATGCAGGTGTCGTAATCCGCACCCGAGGCAACCGTTTTGACGAAGGGGTAGAGGTTGACGACAACGAGGTCTATGTCGCCGATTTCATGTTTGTCCTGCGCGGCCTTGTGCTCCGCATTGTCGCGTACGGAGAGGATGCCGCCATGGACTTTGGGATGAAGGGTTTTTACGCGCCCGTCCATCATTTCGGGGAAGCCCGTATGATCGGAAATTTCTTTTACCGCAAGGCCTGCGTCTTTGAGTGCCTTGAACGTCCCGCCCGTGGAAATCAACTCCACATTATATTGGGCAAGCCCTTTGGCGAAGTCTACGAGGCCCGTTTTATCGGAAACGGATAACAGGGCGCGTTTAATTTTCACGGGGGCGGGGGATGCCATGGGCGACTCTTTTCGGGCTGCGTTTGTCATAGGCAGGTTATAGACAAACTGCGGGCCCAAAGCAAGGCACGCCTCTTATTTGCCCAAAGCAGATACAGGTGCCACGGTGCTGTTCGGCTTGATATACACACCGCGGGTGTTTTCCATGAGTTTAAAGGCATCCGTGACGCCCAGCACGGTTTCGGCCCCGCCGAGGAAAACGAACCCGTCATCGGGCAGGAGGCCCGCGATATTTTGCAAGACCTTCGCCTTGGTTTCGCGGTCAAAGTAAATCAGGACGTTGCGGCAAAAGACGATGTCGAATTTACCAAGCGAGGCCATGGATTCCAGCAGGTTGAAATATTTGTATTGAACCATTTTTTTGATGTCGTCTTTTAACGCCCAGCGATCACCCCTTTGATCGAAATATTTCATCAGCATTTGAATGGGCAGGCCGCGCTGTACTTCGAATTGGCTGTATTCGGCTTTTTTGGCCGTCTCCAAAACATTCGTATCGATGTCGGTGGCGATGATTTCGAATGACCACCCCGGAAGTTTCGCCGCGTTTTCTTTGAGAAGCATGGCAAGGGAATAGGGTTCCTGTCCCGTCGAGGCGGCGGCGCACCAGATGCGGACCTTTTTTGTCGAACGGTTTTTCAACATATGGGGAAGAACAATGTCGCGGAATTGATCGAACGGTTTTGAATCGCGATAAAACGATGTTTCGTTCGTTGTCATGGCCTCTACCACGTCTTTGATCAGATCGGGTTTAGGCACGCCGCGAATGGCAATGGTCATGGCATCGAGGTTGTCGAACCCCCATTTGCGCGCGATGGGCGTAAGCCGTGAATCCAGCAAATAGGATTTATCGGGCGTTAAGGTCAGGCCCGACTTTTCCTTGAGCAGATCTTTGTATAAATCGAAATCGCTGATACGCATGAATTCTATACTTTCCCGAATGCCTGTCTAACCCATGGGCCGATGTCCTGCAAGGGCAGAACGGCCGTGCATAAACCGTTTGTTGCCACCGCGCCGGGCATGCCCCAGACGACTGAT
This sequence comes from uncultured Micavibrio sp., assembly GCA_964423095.1. Taxonomy (GTDB): domain Bacteria; phylum Pseudomonadota; class Alphaproteobacteria; order Micavibrionales; family Micavibrionaceae; genus Micavibrio_A. The sequence goes on along the minus strand of CAYRDI010000042.1, from coordinate 15,672 downwards.
GTTTCCTGATCCTGCGCCACGACGCGCCCACCCGATTCAACCAGCGATTTGCAGGCCGGAAGCCCGTCATGACCCATGCCGGTGAGAATGACGGTCAGAATCTTCGGCCCCCAGATGGAAACCGCGCTTCGCAACATCGGATCAACGGACGGTTTGCAAAAATTTTCGGGCGGCCCGTTGTCCAAAAGAACCTGAACGCGCCCGTCTTTACGTTCAAAGGTCATGTGAAAACCGCCGGGGGCGACATAAACTTTGCCCTTTTCCACGGCCATGCCGTTTTCGGCCTCAAACGCGGGTACGCCGGTATGTTGCGTGATGTGCTGCGCCAGAATTTTGGTGAAGGTTGCCGGCATGTGCTGGGTCAGGATGATCGGGACATCGAAGCCTTTTAAGTGTTGGATCACCTTGAACAAGGCTTGTGGCCCGCCGGTCGAACTGCCGATGGCCAAAAGGGTGGGGCGGAAGAATTCGCCCGGCGCGCTTTTTTTAAGCTCATAGGCGGTCTTTTGTTTTAAGGCCGTGTTTTGCCCACCCACGAACATGCCGCTCCCACTTGTAACCGTTGTAGGCGTAGCCTGCGGCGCAGCAGCGCGGGCGGCAAGGGCGGTGGCATCCTTGCGGCGGCCCAAAGATTTGACCATACGGACGATTTCGGTTTTGAAATCGTCGGCGGCACGGATGTCAATGGAATTGGTGGGTTTTGCGATACAGTCCGTTGCACCGAGTGTCAAAGCCTTCATTGTGATTTCTGCGTTGCGCAAGGTCAACGTGGAACACATCAAAACCTTGACGCCCGGTGAAGATTCAAGAATTTTGGGAAGGGCGGTGATACCGTCCATAATCGGCATTTCGATGTCGAGGATCACGATGTCCGGATGGTGGCGCGCAACGGAAGTTATGCCCTGTTCGCCATTGGCGACAGACGCCACGATTTTAATGTCAGGATCGGTTTCAAGCGTGCGCGCGATGAATCCCCGTACAACGGCGGAATCATCAACCAGCATCACATGAATGGGGCCGGTAGAACCGGATAAGGGCGCCATAAATTACCTTTCAGTCCTCAGTCCTGCCCCAGCAGTCCGATTTGCAAGAATTTGGATTCAATGATGTCTGAATCGAATGGCTTCATAATATATTCATTGGCACCGGCCGTCATCGCACGCGTGATGTGGGCCATGTCGTTTTCGGTGGTACAGAAAATCACTTTTGGCTGGTTGCCATTGGGCATACCACGCAGCTTTTCCAAAAATTCGATCCCGCTCATCACCGGCATGTTCCAGTCGAGCAAGATGGCATCGGGCATTTGTTTGGAACAAAAATCATAGGCCTTTGATCCGTCTTCGGCTTCTTCACAGGTGAACCCCAGATCCTCGACAATCCGCCGTGCGACTTTTCGAACCACGCGGCTATCATCCACAACAAGACAAGACGGCATTTTACTTACTCCTAAATAATAAAAACAGTTTACGCGTTTTGTTCCAATCCCGAAAGCAGGCGCGGAACATCCAGCACCACCAGAAGGCGATCTTGCAACCGGTAGATGCCAAGGCAGACGTCACGCCAGACGGGATCAAGCGTGGATGGGCTTTTTTCGTAGTCGCGCTGGCTTAAACTCATCACATCGCCGACCTTGTCGATAATAAGACTGTAAAGTTCACCGTTGTTCTCGACAACAACGCTCATTTGCTGTCCGGTCGTTTTTTCAAGCGGTGGCAGGCCGAGGCAGGCGCGCACGTTGATCGCCGTCACGATGCGCCCCCGCAGATTCAAGGAACCAGCAACGGCACGCGGCGCAAGCGGCACACGCGTGACGCGTTGTTCACCCAGAACATCTTGCACCTGAAGGATCGGAATGCCAAAAATCTGGTCTCCGATCAGGATGGTCAGAAAGTCGCGCGTTTCATAAACATTGTTTTGTTCAACGGCGGCAAGCGCGGTCATTGTGCGCCTCCTTGCTGTTTCACCAGCGTTTCTGTGAGTGTGTTCAAAAGCGTATCGCGATCAAATTTTGCGATGTAGCGCGAAAAGCCGACATCCATGCCGTGGTCGATGTCCGCCTTGGTCGCATGGGAGGTAAGGGCGACCATCGGCGTATCGCGCCACCGGCTGTTTTCCGCCCGCACTTTTTTGGCAAATTCGAACCCGTCCATTTTCGGCATTTCGATGTCTGAGACGATGACATCGAACTTTTCGCCGTTTTCACGCATTTGCAAGGCTTCGATCGGGCTTTCCAGGGTGGTCACGTTATACCCGGCAACTTTGAGGAGCGGGGTCAACATGTTCCGGAAGAACGGCGAGTCATCCACGAGCAGGACGCGGCGGCCCATGCTGGACGCATCGCCAAACGCTTCGTCGCCATGACGTTTGAACCAGTCTTTGTTGGAGGAATGAACGAAGTATCCGATGTCCACCACATCCGTGGCTTTTTCGTTGATGATGGCGCTGCCAATAATGCCGCTGGCGTTTGCGGTGACCTGGACATTCACGATTTCTTCGGTGATGTCGATGATTTCATCGACGACGAGCCCCATGTTGCTGGAATCATCAACAAAAACGAGAACCGGTTTTTTGCCCGGCGTTTGAAGATCGACGGATGAATCAAAGGCAATCAGCGGCATCAATTGTCCGCGGTACTGAACCATCGTTTTGCCACTGGAAACTTCAATATTGGCGGTATCGATTTCTTCGAGCCGCGCAACCAGTGAAAGCGGAACCGCCTTTGGGGCACCGTCTTTTGTTTTGAACAGAAGAAGGGAGGTCTTATCGCGTGTCGTATCCGCCTTGTGATCGTCGGATTTTGCCTGCGCGGCGGCTTCGGCCACATCGGTTTCGCCGGCGGCCTTTGCCACGCCGTTCGGATCAAGGATCATGATGACGCTGCCGTCCCCGAGGATTGTGTTGCCCGAAAAGATTTCGATGTCTTTGAGAATGCGGGAAACCGGTTTAACCACGATTTCTTCGGTATCAAACACCCGGTCAACGATGATTCCGAATTGATAGGTGCCGATCTGTGCCACGATGATATAGCGGTTGTTATCATTGTTCAGATCGTCAGCTTCGCCGATTTGCAGAAGGTTTTTAAGCGAAACGAGGGGAAGCAAATGATTGCGCAGACGGAAGAACGGCGTACCTTTCACCGTTTCGATCCGGATGTCGGATTTGGAGGAGGCGAGCACGAGTTCGCGAACCGCGAGTTGCGGAATGGCAAAGCGCTCACCGCCGGCCTCCACGATCAATGCGGACACAATCGCCAGCGTCAGCGGGATTTTGATCAAGAAGGTCGACCCTTTTCCTTCGGTCGATTTTAAAACGATGGAGCCGCCGATTTTTTCGATGTTCGTGCGCACGACATCCATGCCGACGCCGCGGCCGGAAACGGAGGTAACCTTTTCCGCTGTCGAAAATCCGGCACGGAAAATGAATTGCTGGATCGCCTGATCCGACATCTGTGCCAGTTCTTCTTCGGTGGCCAGGCCGTTTTTAACAGCCTTTTCCTTAATTTTTGCCAGCGGAAGGCCTTTGCCGTCATCCGCGATTTCAATGATGATATGCCCGCCTTCGTGATAGGCGCGCAAGGTAATGATGCCCGTTTCATGTTTGCCCTTGGACAGGCGGTCATTGGGCATTTCGATACCATGGTCGGCGGAGTTGCGCACCATGTGGGTGAGCGGGTCTTTGATCATATCGAGAATCTGGCGGTCCAGTTCCGTTTCAGCGCCGATCATTTGCAGATCGATTTTTTTGCCCAGTTCCATGGAAAGGTCCCGGATGATCCGGGGCAGTTTCGACCACGCATTGCCGATCGGTTGCATCCGCGTTTTCATCACGCCTTCCTGTAAATCGGAAACGACGTGGGACAGGCGTTGCAGCGGCCCGGAAAATTCCGTGTCTTTTTGCGAGCGCAGGATTTGCAAAAGCTGGTTGCGGGTGAGCACCAGTTCGGAAACCAGCGTCATCAGGTTTTCAAGAACATCGACATTGACGCGCAAAGATTGATCGGCCACGGATGATCCGCCCTTTGCACCGTGGTCATCGCCACCCGCCGCAGGCTTCGCGGCCACAGGGGCGGGGGTAGGGGTAGGTTTTGGGGTTTCCTGCGCGGCCATGGCGGCGGCGGACGCTTTATCATCATCCCCGTCGGGGACGGTGACAATGGTGTGCCATTGTTCAGGCGGCAGCACAGGGGTGGAATCAAAAAGTGCCTGCAGCGGATCAACTTCGTTGGCGACAGATTCAGGGATAACATCGACACCGCTGGTTCCGTTGGCGGCGTTGCCATCGCGGCCTTCATAGACGGCATCGAGTTTTTCGATCAGGGCGGAATCATCGCCTTGCGGTTCGCTGCCCGTTTCTTCCAGTCCTGCGACGATTTCCTTGATCCGGTCGAACGATTCAAAAATGAGGGTGACATAGTCCGGTGTCACCAAAAGATCGCCGTCACGAAAGCGACCCATGACGTTTTCAGCGCGGTGAGCCACCGTTTCCAGCCGCGGCAGGCCCAAAAACCCGCACGTGCCCTTGATGGTGTGCATCAGGCGGAAAATACCGGAAATCAGATCTTTGTCGTTGGGGTTTTGTTCAAGGCGGACCATATCGAGGTCCAGCGCGCCGAGGCTTTCATTGGTTTCAGTCAGAAATTCCGAAATAAGGTCGTCCATTTAAATTCCCGATGATGCATGATCGCGCGGGCCAATCCCGTACGAAAATCAAAAAATAAACAATACGCCCCGTACTTTAAAAGATGACAGAAGAGAGTTAACGAGATGTTACCAACGCCATCTTAACGCACGGAGCGGGAAAGGGAAGCCGCAAGTCTGTTTTGCGTCTTATTGTGTGTCTGATTTTTTTGTGTGTCTGATTTTTCGGGTGGATTTATGCGGCGGGGCAGTTGATCGCAAAGGTGATGCGGTCTTCACTCTTTTGCGCGATGGCGAATGTATAACCATAATGTTCCGCCATGACGGAAATTGCATACGGATGCACGAGGCGGGGGTCGAGATTTTCGGTGGAGATGTTTTGTTTAAGTGCGTCTTCGACAGAATCGCGGAGCAGGACATCTTTTCCTTCGGCGACAATCAGGGTCTGGTTGCCCTCACCGGGACGCACCATGACGTAGCCGCCCTTGACCAGCGTTTCCATGGCGAGCATCAGGCCGGCCATCAGCATTTTGCAATAAGCGTAGGGCAGGGGTTTTGGGCCGAGATTGCCGTGCGGGTCCCAGGCTTGGGTGATTTTTCCATCGCCGGAGATCAGTTGCGAAAAGGCCTTTTGCACGTCTTCGGGTTTGATGTTGGGGTCGCGCCCGCCCGCGCCGTAAGCGATACGGAACGCCATGAGCTTGGCCGAGGCTTGTGTCGCGCTGTGGGAAATCAGGTTCAGGGCTTCCGCACGCTGGGCCGGGTCTTCGCCCATTTCTTCCATGAATTCGACGCCGTTGTTGATGGCCCCCACGGGGGAAACAAGGTCATGACAGATGCGCGAGGCCAGCAATTCCAGCACCGATGCGGTTTTGGATGGCTTGGTTTCTGCGCTGGGCGTATCGGCGGTTTCGGTCATGGTGCTTTCTGCGGTTTGGGATACGGGCGTGGTCATGAATGATCCTGTCATTAAATCAGGGGCCATTGTAGGGCATATCGCGTGATTGTCACCACGCTTTTCGCCCTTGTCCCTTACAGGTATTTTTCCAGAATTTTCCGGACATCGCCCGCGATTTCAGGATCGTTCAAACCATAGGCCACGTTCGCCTCAATAAAGCCGAGGCGGGAACCGCAATCATAATCCTTGCCTTCGAACTGGATGCCGTGGAACGGCTGGTTGCCGATCAGTTTGGCCATGGAATCCGTCAACTGGATTTCATTGCCCGCGCCGCGCTCAAAAGCCGAAAGATAATCAAAGACTTCCGGTTGCAAGATATAGCGTCCCGTGATGGAAAGATTGGATGGTGCATCTTCTTTCTTAGGTTTTTCAACCATTCCATTAATATCAAAGAGCTTTCCCTTTTTTTCCTTGATGGAAATCACGCCGTATTTATGAACTTCGGTCATCGGCACTTCGGTCAGGGCGAGAATGTTTCCACCGACCTCTTTATAAACATCGACCATCTGGGCAAGGCAGCTTTTGGTTTGGGAGGCCACGACCACATCGGGCAGGATCACGGCAAACGGTTCGTTGCCCACCAGGTCCTTGGCGCACCAGACGGCATGGCCGAGGCCGAGCGGGTCATTCTGGAAGCAGGTCTTGAGTTCGCCCGGCTTCATGTTGGAGGCACGGACTTTTTCAAGGATTGCGTCTTTACCGCGGGCCTTCAGCGTGGCTTCCAGCTCCTCGTTCACCTCAAAGTGCCGTTTCAAGGCTTCCTTGGAAGGGCTTGTAACAAATATGAATTCTTCGATCCCTGCTTCACGGGCTTCTTCGACCGTGTGCTGGATTAAGGGTTTTTCACCCACGGTGATGATTTCTTTCGGAATCGCCTTGGTGGCGGGGAGGAAACGGGTGCCGAGCCCGGCGACGGGAAACACGGCTTTACGAACGGGTTTAAAGGCTGTTTTTGTCATGTTTTGGTTATTGCATTGCAAAAGAACGAAATCAAGCCGTAATAAATTTTGTTGGTTTTCCGGTCTTTTTGGACTAAGTGGAGGAGGTGTATTATCAAAAAACAGACGAGGAGTATTTTCCATGAGCAGGGATCTAAGGGATCTAAAAGAAGCGCATGATGCGGCCATAAAAATCGGGATGCGCGCGCAGGTGGACGCAAGAGGCCACGTTTACGAAGGCATGGTCGGTAATGTTGAGGCCATTGGTCGGGACGGTACGTTGAAAATGGAGAGCAACAGTGGCACCCGTTTTTGGGCAAAACCCGAACATGTACGGGTTATTCAACCGTCATAAGGCGGTCAGCCTCTTTCCAACAATGTCGGCCTGACATACGATTGGATCATGAAAAAACCAACGATTGCCGAAAAACTCACGTTCCTGCGTGCCCTTATGAAAGAAGAGGGGGTGGATGGATTTATCGTTCCCCGCGCGGATGAGTATCAGGGGGAATATGTCCCGGCCTCGGCCGACCGTCTGAAATGGATTTCGGGTTTTACGGGCTCCGCCGGGTTTGCCATTGTTCTGGCCGATCGCGCCGTGGTGATGAGCGACGGGCGGTACACCATCCAGTTGAAACAACAAGTCGATGCGAGCCTGTTCACAACCGAAGATTCCACGAAGGTGTCGGCGGCCGACTGGCTCCTCGCAAACGCCAAAGGAAAAACCATCGGGATCGACCCGCGCCTTCACACCCCGCGCGAGGTGAAAGCATTAAAAGAAAAAGGCGTTGCGATCAGGCTGCTGGAACGAAATCCGCTGGATGCGGTCTGGAAGGATCGTCCCGCTGCGCCATCCGCAAAGGTCGAAGCGTTTCCACTCAGTCATGCGGGGCAAAGCGCGCAGGAAAAACTGGACGGGATTGCGGGCACGCTCAAGGAAAAGAAATGCGCCGCCGCCATTCTGGCGTTGCCGGATTCGATTGCGTGGACGCTCAATATCCGCTCATCCGACATTCCGCATATTCCGGTTGCTCTATCTTATGCGATCGCCCATGACGATGCGACGCTTGATTGGTTTATCGATGCGGCGCGCGTGCCCGAACAGATCGTGCAATCTTTTGGCAACCGCGTGTCCATCCATGCGCCCGCGGATATATCGAAGGTTATGGCGGGGTTAAAGGGCCGTGTTCTGGTGGATGAACGGCGCACGTCCGTGTGGTTTTTGGAACAGTTAAAGGCAGGTAGCATAGAAACGCTGGATGCCAAAGATCCGTCCATCCCCATGAAGGCCCGCAAAAACAAGGATGAGCAAAGAGCCATGCGCCATGCCCATGTGCGGGACGGTGTGGCGGTGACAAAATTCCTTCACTGGCTTTCCCATGCTTCGATGAAGGAAAACCTAACCGAATTGCAGGTGGAAGAAAAACTGGAAGAATTCCGCCGCGCCGCGCCGGAGTATAAGGATTCATCCTTTGATACGATTGCGGGTTACGGCCCCAATGGCGCGATCGTTCATTACCGCGCCACGCCCGAAACCAATGCCACGCTGGAAAACTGGAATCTTCTTCTGCTTGATTCCGGCGCGCAATATGTGGACGGCACCACCGACATCACGCGCACCATCGCGATCGGTCAACCAAGCGAAGAGATGAAAGAGCATTTCACGCTGGTATTGAAGGGGCATATCGCGCTGGCCTCCGCGCGCTTTCCCGGCGGCACGACAGGGGCACAGATCGATATACTGGCGCGCACGCCGCTCTGGCAAAAAAACCTCGACTACGCCCACGGCACAGGCCACGGTGTGGGGTGTTATCTTTCCGTGCATGAAGAGGCGACGAGCTTTTCCCCGCGCGGAATTGATCCGGTAGAGCCCGGCATGATTATTTCGAACGAGCCCGGCTTTTACAAAGAAGGTGCGTACGGAATAAGGCTTGAAAATCTGGTGCTGGCGTTTGAAGATGGCGAATGCCCGTCCACGGGCAAAACAATGTTGGCCTTTGAAACACTGACTCTTGCGCCGTTCGATTTAACCTGTATCAAGATGGAGATGTTGAGCGAGGATGAAAAATTCTGGCTCGCCCAGTATCACAAACGGGTCTATGCCGAACTTGCCCCCCATCTGGACAAAGACACCGCCGCGTGGCTGAAAGCGCAGATGCTGTAAAAACAAAACCGCCCGAAAGGGGCGGTTTTTTGATTGGTTAGCAAGGTTCGCGGGTCGATTAATCGCGGTCTCTTTTCTTACGCTCTACTTTGCGCCAACGACGTACGGCTTCGGATTTCTCGCGTTTTCTTTTTTCGCAAGGTTTCTCGAACTCACGGCGCATCTTCATTTCGCGGAAAATACCTTCGCGTTGCATCTTTTTCTTCAAAACACGCAAGGCTTGTTCGACGTTATTGTCGCGAACACTGACGGTTACCAAATCAAATCACCTCTTTCTTTCCGTATTTATATGAGTTAAATCATATAGGTAGGCTGTTTCCTACAGACAATCCTTCGGAAAAGCAAGCCTTTATGAAGCAAGAACACTCACAGTCTAGCACAAAGGGACGTTTTCGCAGAATCGCGTTGCTGCTCTGCGCCTGTATTCTTGTTCCGGTTCAGGGGGTTATGGCACAGGTTCCGGCCCCGAAAAGCCCCGAACCCGCGACACCCGTGCAAAAGGGGGCCAGTGCCTATGGCACACAATATATGGTCGTGACCGCGCATCCGGAGGCCACCAAGGCGGGTTTATGGATTCTGGAACATGGCGGCAAGGCGGCGGATGCGGCCGTGGCCGTGCAGACGGTTTTGGGGTTGGTGGAACCGCAATCATCGGGAATCGGTGGCGGCGGCTTTGCGCTCTATTACGATGCGAAGACCAAAAAGGTTCATGCCTTTGACGGGCGGGAGACCGCACCGAAAGAGGCCGGGAAATACCTGTTCATGGGCGAAGACGGAAAACCCATGGATTTTTACGATGCCGCCATAGGTGGCCGATCCGCGGGCGTGCCGGGTGTTTTGCGTTTGCTGGAAACGATGCATGGGCGTTTCGGCGCGCTGGTGTGGAAAGATTTGTTTACGCCGGCGATCAGCCTTTCTGAAAAAGGATTTATGGTTACGCCGCGTTTGGCCGCCATGGTCAAACTTGATCAGGATCATTTAATGGAATTTACCGCCACGCGGTTGTATTTTTTTCCCGATGGCGTCACGCCGGTGAAGGCTGGAGATAGGCTATCGAACCCGCCCTATGCGGAAACATTGAAAAAAATTGCGGGCGGCGGCGCGGATGCGTTTTACAACAGCGGGATTGCCGAGGACATTGCCCGCGCGGTCCACGAAGACCTCCAAAACCCCGGATTGCTGTCCGTTGAAGATATGGCGGGATACAAGGCGATCGAACGGAAATCGCTGTGCGGTCATTACCGCCAGTATATGGTTTGTAGCATGGGGGAGCCGTCATCCGGCGGTTTGATGCTGCTCATAACGCTGGGCGTTCTTGAAAATTATGATCTGGCGGGCATGGGTCCAGGCAGTATCGATGCGTGGCATTTGATGGGGGAGGCCAGCCGCGTTGCCTTCGCCGACCGGAACTATTACATGGCAGATCCGGATTTCGTGAGAACGCCGGGCGAAAAACTCCTTGATCCCGATTACATCAAAACACGCGCCGCCTTGATCAATTCGGCCAGCGTGAATCCGAAAATCATGCCGGGTGTTCCGCCCGGATGGAAAGAAAAGAAGACGCCGAAGCAAAGCATTTATGACGCGCCAAAGCCACCCGGCACATCGCATTTTTCGATTGTCGATAAGGACGGCAACATCGTTTCCATGACCAGCAGTGTCGAAGATTCCTTTGGCAACCGCATGTATGTGGACGGGTTTATGTTGAACAACCAGTTGACCGATTTTTCGTTTGTACCCGAAGTGAACGGAAACCCCGTGGCCAACCGTGTGGAAGGGGGGAAACGCCCGCGTTCCACCATGACGCCCGTGATTGTGTTTGCGCCGGACGGAAAACCTTTTTTGATCATCGGTTCCGCCGGCGGCAGTGCGATCATGGGCTACGTTCTGGAACGGATTATCGGCATCATCGACTGGAAACAAAATCTTCTGGCCGCGTTGTCCGCCCCGAACGTCATCAATCGCGGCAAGGGAATCGAAATGGAATCTTCCGCCTATTGGCTGGAAGACGGTTTGCGGGCGAAGGGACATCCGGTCGAGATCAAGGATTTGAACAGCGGCCTGACCGCCATCCTGTTTGAAAACGGTGTGATGACCGGCGCGGCCGACCCGCGCCGCGAAGGCACAGCGGCTGGAAACTGACATAACACAACAAGGAGAGAAGAATGAGTAAGCTGAGCGTATTCGGATTGTCCAAAGAGGCATACCAATTCGTAAGGAACAACATGCCTTCCTTGATGGAACACATAAAAATATTTTTGCCGATGATCCTCGTTTTGAAATTGGTGCAGGTTTTATCCGCCTACTATGATTATGGGTTTGTCACCTTTGGGTTGTTTGTTGTGGCCATGATTGTTTACGCGCTGTTTGCCCTGTCATGGCATCGTGTTTCGTTGCAAGGGGCATCAAAGGCGGAAATCGCCATGCCCCACAAGATGGGAAAGGTGGAATGGGCCTTTGTGGGTTTGTTTTTCGTGATGATCCTGATCCCGTTCGCGGGCGGTGCGGTCATCGGTTTTTCGGGCGGCATGATCCGCGGGTATCATGAACGGATTGGACAGGATATATCCGGTGGGACAAGGGGAATCATGGCCGTTGTATTTCTGGCATTGATCTTTTTTATCATGACGTTGGTCACAAGATTGTCGTTTGTTTTACCTGCGCGGTCCGTGGGTGTTTCCCTGTCTTTCAAGGATGCATGGCGTGCGTCCAAGGGAACGGTGTGGCCGTTTTTGGGATCGAACATCGTTTTTATTCTTTTTTTCGTTCTGGTTTTGGTGGTTTATACCGTGGCGGCCAGTGTGGTGATGGCGATTGCCAGCGGCGGCGTGCAATCGGAGGCGGAAACTTTGTCCCAGCATCTGGCGCGCTATGTCATGACCATTCCCGTTGAGGCCGGCGCGTTGATGGTAACGGCGGTCATCGTATCGTCCCTGTCCTTTGCCTATCAGTGGGGCATCCAGAACAACCCCATCGAGCATAAGCCGGAAAACGGGACGGTGTTGCGCTAAGCGGCTTTTCGTGTTTTGAGATTGAGCGCGGCATCCATCAGAACGCGGGTATAGTTTTCCGACGGATTTTCAAAAATGGCGGCGGCCGGGCCGGATTCCACAACCTTGCCATCCTTCATTACGATCAGATCATGCGCCATCGCGCGGACAACCCGCAGATCGTGCGATATGAACATATAGGCAAGATTGTTTTTTTCCTGTAATTCGCGCAAAAGATCCACGATTTGCGATTGCACGGAGACATCGAGCGCAGAGGTGGGTTCGTCCAGCACGACAAATTTCGGGCCAAGCACCATGGCGCGCGCAATGGCCACCCGTTGACGCTGACCCCCTGAAAATTCATGCGGATAACGGTGCCGCGTATCGGGGTTCAGATGGACGTCGTTCAACGCATCGACAACCATGTCATCCCGTTGTGATGAGGTCATGTCGGGGTGATGAACCTTTAATCCTTCACCGATGATTTCGGCAATGCTCATGCGCGGAGAGAGGGAGCCGAACGGATCCTGAAACACCACCTGCATATCCTTGCGCAAGGGGGTCATTTGTTTGCGGCCGAACGTGGAAATGTCGGTGCCGCCGAATTCAATTTTTCCCTGGCCGTTCAAAAGCCGAAGAAGGGCAAAGCCCAGCGTGGATTTTCCCGACCCGCTTTCTCCCACCACACCAACCGTATGGCCTGCACGGATGGTGACATCAATGCCGTCCACGGCCTTGACCACATCGGTGACCTTGCCAAAGAAATTTTTCTTACGGGGGAAATGCACCTTTATACCATTGGCGGTGATCACGACGGGTGCATCTTTTTTACCCGGTTTTGCCATCCCGCGCGGCTGTGCGTTCAGGAGCATTTTGCTGTATTCATTTTTTGGGGCGGCGAACAGCGGGGCTGCGGCATTCTGTTCGACGATTTCGCCGTTTTTCATTACGCAGACATGATCCGCGAATTTTTCGACGATGGACAGATCGTGCGTAATCATCAACATCGCCATATTCAGGTCTTTTTGCAGGCGTTCGAGCAATTCAAGAATTTCAGCCTGCACGGTAACATCAAGCGCGGTCGTCGGTTCGTCGGCAATCAATAGTTCTGGATTGTTGGCAAGAGCCATGGCGATCATCACCCGTTGCCGTTGCCCGCCCGAAAGTTCATGCGGGTAGGCGGACAAACGATCCTTCAATCGCGGGAGTTGCACCATATCCAGCAATTCCAGAACCCGCGCGCGGCGGTCCCGTTCGTTCATTTTCTGGTGCAGCGAAAGAATTTCACCGATCTGCCGTTCGATGCTGTGCAGCGGGTTTAAGGCCGTCATCGGTTCCTGAAAGATCATGGATGCCTGTGCGCCGCGGACGGTACGCATAAAGCTATCTCCCTTGCCGACCAGTTCCTGCCCCTCAAACGTAATTGACGATGCGGGTGTGTGGGAGGCCAGCGGATAAGGCAGGAGTTGCAGGATTGAAAGCGCGGTGACGGATTTTCCCGATCCGCTTTCCCCGACCAGAGCGACCGTCTGCCCGCGGCCGATGGTAAAGGAAACATCCTTGACGGCATGAAACACGCCGTCCGTGGTTTTGAAATCCACACCAAGATTTTGAACTTTTAAAAGCGTTTCACCCATCCGGACTGTTTAGCAGAAAAAGAGGCGCGCCGACAGCCCCCTAGTGCAACTTGGCCACAAAGGCAGGACGTTCCACATTTTTCGGGAACGGGCTGCGTTCGGGGTTGCGCCAGCCATATTTGGGGCGAAATGTCTGGCCCGTGATATTCCTGTCTTTGAACCAGTCCGGCCCCTGTACGCCCTGATAGAACAGGGTCGTGTTGATAATGTCGGGTCGGTAGGATGTGCGGAACGATAGCGAACATTTGCCAAGTTCGGGATCCGTTTCATCCACGGGATCGTAAAGGAGTGTGTGGAGCCGTTCGGCGGAACGAATCGCGATGCAGGGATTGTGGCTGGTTTCGTGGACGCGGCGGATGACATCGCCCTTGTTCGGGACGAGGCTGGCCAGCAGGACATGGGGGTGGAGGCGGAAGTTATGGAGAGCGCCATCCGTGCAGACGACATCAATGCTTTCTTTTAATCCTGCCTTTGAAACGAACCGTTCGGCGGCGGTACAGGCAGCCTCGTCAATATCGACACATGTAACCTTCTTGCCAGTTTGTTGTGAAAGGACGATGGCCGTAAGCGGCAACGGGCCGGCACCCACCACGCAAATGCTTTCATTGGGTGTGTAGGGTTGGGTGGGGAAATAGCGCGCCTCTTCGGCCACGAGGTCTTGATAGTTTTTCCAGTACCAGAAGGTTTCAAGATCGTTCTGGGTAATCTCCGGTTTGTTGCCGAGCTTGCAGGACCAGTATAGCTCCATCGCGCTTTCGGCCTGCGAGAGTTTTTCCAGCATTCCACCCCGCATGGATTTTATTTGCGGATTGCTGAGGACGTGACGCACTTCGTCATCGCTGTAATCATCCGACAATGTCCGGACCAAACGTCCCAGCGTATCATTGACATGGATATTGTTGGGCGAAAGATCGTCTTCACGCATCAAAACGGCGTAAGAATCCTGCACGGCGCGAACGGCGAGTTCTGCTTTAATCATCGTATATACTCTTTGTGTATTGGGTTTAGTTTTTTTGAAAACGAAAAAAGATTTTGTCCCTCGTGTAATAATCCAGACTATCCTGTACCTTCGGGAAATATTCGTTCCGTGGTTTCAGGGGGATGAAATCATCCATAGCAAAGGGCAGGGCGGAAACAGAAAACCCTTCGCGGAAAAAGGCATCGGCATAATCATCCGGGGAATAATCCTGTACTTTCACATTTGAATAGGAAGAGATCAGCTTTCGCCATTCGGGCCAGAGCGGATTACCCGTGTGGCATCCGATCGCGGCATAGTAAACGCCACCCTCTTTCAAGCAGGACTTTATAACGCGTGCGTGTTCGCGAAGATCGGAGAGAAGGTATAAAACCTCATGGCTATAGGCGATGTCGAAATAATCCGTATATCGGGCCAAAAGGCCCGTGTTCATGTAATCGATGGGTTCGCCTTCGAGGTTAAGCGTGGCGGTTTCAAGGGACGCTTGGGCAATATCAACGCCGATGGCGTTTTTAAACGGGCGTTGTTTGTGCAACATTTTTAAAAAACCGCCCTGATTGCACCCAAAATCCAAAACGGTTTTTCCAGACAGATCGGATTCTTTTGTCATGCGGATCATGCGTGCCCACAGGTCGCGGTGATCGTCATTCATTGCGTTTTCTTCGGTATCCGTGTTGCACCAGCTTTGGACGGTTTGCGCCATGTTTGCCTCAATATGTTATAATATAACACTTAATAAGTGTTACTTTGTAACGGTTAAGTTTTAAAAGTCAACGTGTAATTTTTTTTTAGCTTCCCATCGATAGCGTGCAGGTGAGGGGGATGCCCTTTTCCCGCGCTTCACCAATCCTGTGCGCCACCACAAGCTGCGCATCGGGGACGGCACCGTTCAAAAGTGCGGATTCGATTTCGGCGCAGAGCATCTGTGCACGGCCAATGCATAGGGTGGAGGCTTGAATTGTCACATCGCCAGCTTCGCGTGTGGCGGTGGGAAGGCCGGACGGCGCGCTGAAATCAGAAGAGAGACGGAAATGGGGGGCGGTCATGGGACTCACTTGTTGTAAATAAGAACTATTCGCAACTAATACAGGACTAATTTTGTCCGTCAAGACAGAAAATGAGAATTATTCGCAAAAAAGAAGCATAAATGACATTATGTTAAGATGAGGGGTGTGATTACCGAGGGTCATGGCTTTGTTTCGCGGTATAGAGACGTGCTAAAGGGGTAATATCCTTCAGGCCGCGCGTTTGATCCGCACCTGCGCGTCTTTTAAACACCAGGCCAGAATGGCCTTTTGCGCGTGCAGGCGGTTTTCCGCTTCGTCATAGATGATGGACGCGGGGGAGCGTAAAACCTCTTCCGTCACTTCTT
>CAYRDI010000041.1:12775-19212 GCA_964423095.1 uncultured Micavibrio sp. | reverse complement strand
CAATTATTGTGTCCACGCGGGAAGAAAATGGCGGGAAAACCGTGCGCGTGACCGCCGCCATCGACGAAGACACCGAACGCACCATGCCGCTGGCCGGGCGGGACGATGACGAGGCCGCAGCGATGCTTGGCTGGCAATATGCCGATGACGATGACGAAGCGACCGTGGTGGAGGAAGTCACCGAAACCATGCTCCGCCACGCCGTGCCGGATGAGGTGCTGGATGCCGTCGTCGCCGCCGTCAATGTCATGGGCCTCACGGAAAGCCGGAACGCGCTATTCGCCGCCCTCCAAAATCTGTTTGAATTCAAACCGCTTCCGCAAAAAACTTACGATAAACCTTTAATGCTCGTGGGTGCGCCCGGGGCGGGCAAAACACTGGCGGCCGCCAAAATTGCCGCACGGGGTGCGCTGGCAGGCCTCAAGCTCGGCGTCGTGACCACAGATACGGTGCGCGCGGGCGGGGTGGAACAGCTTGCGGCCTTCACGCGCCTCATGAAAATTGATTTGAAAAAAGCCAATGATCCCACAGAATTAAAATCCGTTCTTGCAACAATGGGTCAATTGGATCAGGTGATTATCGACACGGCGGGCGTGAACCCGTTTGACCCGGAATCGGTGAAATTGCTGGCACGGCTGATCCATGCGGCGGAAGCGGACCCCGTTCTCGTCCTTCCCGCGGGTAGTGATTCGGACGAGGCCGGCGAAATCGCCCGCGTCTTTTCCACCATCGGCGCAACATCCATGATCGCCACCCGCACGGATGTGGCCCGACGCCTGGGCTCGCTCCTCTCCGCCGCCTATCACGGTGGCCTGGGATTTGCAGAAGTATCGAATACGGCAAAAGTCGCCGACGGGCTTGCGCCCATGTCGGCCAAACGCCTTACGCAACTGTTGATGCCGCGCGCGAAGGATGATGCGGCTCTCGCCAACGCCAGAAAAGCAGGGTAGACTCCATGTCTGATATGACGACGCTGGAAAAAACGACCGAAAACCAACCCGCCGCCCCGATGTTCCGGCGCGGGAAAAACATCATCGCCGTGGCCTCCGGCAAGGGCGGCGTCGGCAAGACGTGGTTTTCGATAACGCTTTCCCACGCACTTGCCAAGGCCGGCAAAAAAGTCCTGTTGTTCGACGGCGATCTGGGTCTGGCCAACGTGGATGTCCAGCTCGGTCTGATGCCCAAACGCGATTTGAACGATGTGATCCGCGGCCGCCTCGGCCTCGATAAGGTTGCCCAGCGGTATGAAGAAGGCGGGTTCGATATTGTTGCCGGACGGTCGGGTCAGGCTTCGCTCTCCGCCCTGCCCTCGCAACGGCTTGTCATGCTGCGTGACCAACTGCTCGAAGTCTCCAACAATTATGATTACGTGATCCTCGATCTCGGCGCGGGCGTTGACCGCACGGTGCGGATGTTTTCCGCAACCGCCACAAAAACGCTGCTCGTTACCACGGATGAACCCACCGCGCTGACCGATGCGTATGCGTTTATCAAACTGGGGAGTGCCGCGGGCATTTCCAAAAATATCGGAATCGTCGTTAATCAGGCGTCCAGCTCGCTCGAAGGCGAACGGACTTATAAGACGCTGCTAAAGGCCTGTGAAAACTTCCTGCGCCTGACGCCGCCGATGGCCGGGATGGTGCGGTTGGATTCACGGGTAAAAGATACGATCCGCCATCAAACGCCGATCCTGATCCGCTCCCCCAACGCCGATGCCGCCGAAGACGTGCAAAAAGTTGCCGATTTCGTGATGCGCGAAATCGCCGCCGAAGGGCGCAAGACCGCGGCACTTTAATAATCACGTTATCCTTGGCTCTCAAACGCCGTGTTTTCGTGTTAGACTGAAGGCATGACGAGCACTCCCATCCCCCCCGCTCCGCCCGGTGCAACACCACCCAACCCGCAGAACGGGCAAGTGGTAAAAATTGTTTCCCTGCCCGACGGGTTGAAGGACAACGCGCGCGGCATTCGTATCGAAGGCGAAGTGGTTCAACAAAACAAAGATGGTTCCACCCGCATCGCCACGGCAAAGGGGGATATCGACATCAATATTCGCGGCAAACAATTGCCGCCCGGCACGAAGGTAGAGGTGGATATTCCCGCAGGTTCACCGCCGCGCAATGTGACGGTGAGGCCCGCGCCCGCGCAACCCAACACAAATACCGCGCCCCCCGCGGATACGCCCGAAACACCCGTGCCGCAAACGCCAGTGACCAAGCCCGTGGAAACGCCCCGCGCAAACAATCAACAAACGCAAACGCGACCGGCACCCGCCCCGCAAACGCAAACACCCGCATCCTTGCCGGATACGGTTGGCACAACGAAACCATCAACCCCCCTTCCGCCCGTCGCTATCGATGACGGTCAAATCGCACCATCCCCTACAACGCCGACCGTTGCCAAACCGGTCCTGCCGCCGCTAACCGCCGGAACGGTTGTTACACTGACACCCTTGTCCGAAGAATCGCCGCAAACATTCCCACCTGTGCCGCAGGCAAGACCCGCCGCAACCGCGATAACACCCCCCGCACAAACATCCGCCCCTTCAACACCGGATGGCTTGCTGGGCAACCTCTTGCAAACCGTGAAATCCGTGTTGGGAAATGCAACCATTTTCGGCGCGCAATCCTTCCGCCCGCCGGCGAATGTTTCCGCGCCGCCCGCGCAAACGGCGATCCTGCCAGCACAAATACCGCCTGTGACTTTGCAGGCAAAGATAACCACCATCACCCTTCCATCGGGACAGGTTTTGACCGCACCATCCGAACCCGCGCCGGCAACACCCGTTGCGACAACACCGGCGCTGACGATCACCGTCAATACATTGACATCGCAAGGACAGCCCATTCTGCCTATCCCTGTTTCACTGGATGGCGTGACCACACAAAATTTTGTTTTGCAAACACCGCCCGCCACCGTGCCCATTGGCACGCAAATTACCCTGCAACCACAACTTGGCATGGCGCAACCGGGGCCGGGTCTGACGGTGCCGTCAACGTCACAGATACAAAACAATACCGCCATAACTGTTGCTGCGCCCACTTCCGCACCGACACCTTCAAACATCGCCGCACTGCCGCCCGCCTGGCGCGCATTGTTGCCATTGATGCAACCGGCCTCCCTCTGGCCCGCGATGGATGATCTGTTTCAGGCGTTTTATCAGGCGACACCGCAAGCCGCGCAGATACTGGCCCGCACAATTCCATCCCCAGCCAACCCGCAAAATTTCGGCGCGTCCTTGATTTTGTTTGCCGCCGCAATCAAATCCGGCAATCTCGAAGAATGGCTGGGCCAGAAAAAACTGGATATGGTGCAAAAGATCGGCAAGGCCGATGTCGTTTCGCGCCTGTCTTCGGAAACTGCGCCGCTCACCCGTAATGCCGATACGCCCGCGACGGAATGGAAAAGTTTTCCGGTGCCGATCTTGTGGCAGAACGAAATTTCCAAGGTCATGTTCCATGTCCGGCGCGAACCCGATGAAGATCAGAACAACAATCCGGAACTGGGCACGCGGTTCCTGCTCGATCTCTCCCTCACCCGTATGGGCAATGTACAGCTCGATGGATTGTTGCGTGGCTCACGGCTCAATCTGATCGTCCGCACCGAAATGCCAATAAGCTATTCCATGCAGGAAGCCATGAAACGCGCCTATGCCGATGCACTGGATGGGTCGGCGATTTACGGCGAGTTGGGATTCCAGGGGGATTTAAAAGGATGTGTGCATGTTTACGAAGAAACCCGCGAAATGTCGCGGTCCATTTGACTTAAATTGACATAACTATTATCATATGATATCGTTCCATTACAAACAAATAGACGATAAAGATGAGCACAATTTTTAAAGCATTCAAATCCGCTGTTTTGCCTGAAACGGTGCCGCCTGCCAAAACGGGGTCCTATGTCATGGATGCTTTTGCCTTCTCGGCCGCCGGGGGAGCCCTCAGCACCGCGCTTGGTGCCACTTCCGTTGCCCCGGGCCTGGCCGTTCCCGTGGCCCTTGCCTTTGCTTTTGTAACCGCACGCAGCCTGACACGCGGGGCCTTGAGCACGATTAGAAACTGGACCGGTCACACAAAACCGCCCCGCCTCGACCATCATTAAAACCGGTCATACTTCTTCTTCCTGCCGCCGGAAATTTTCGATGCCAATCTCGTCCATTTCGCGTACCTCTTTGGCATCCTGCTTTTTCTGATCCGCCTTTTCGCGTTCGCGTTGAACGATTTCGACGCGCTTCATATTGGCGAATGCTTCACGAATGTCATCCTGTGCAATCGCAATGCGCGTTTCCAGTTTTTGTTTTTCGAGGTTGAGCCGTTCCAACATCCGTTGGATGTTTTGCGAAAACCGTCCGAAATAGGCATACATTTCCAGCGTACCGGATTTGTCCAGCACATCGCGTTCGGACCGAAGTCGTTCGATCAACGTATTTTTTGAATTTTCGATGGTTTCGATATCCCGATAAAGCTGCGCCAATGCCTTTTGTTTTTCATCGACATTGTGACGGCGCAGCTTGATGAGCGATTTTAAATTCGCCATGACCTATCACACCTTCCTGCGCGGCGGAACGGGAAAGCCTTTCTGGAAGTCCTGTTTTTCCGGCGGTGGCGCGGAATTACCATACGGCAACCCCAAAATTTGCGCGAGCGCAGCAAAGGATTCATCGATCGTGTTCGATTCTTCCTTGTTCTGGCGCAAAAAATCCTCGATGGCCGGGTAGCGGGCAATGGCTTCGTCCACCTCGCGGTCCGTACCCTTTCGATAGGCACCAAGGCGGATCAGTTCGGCCATGTCTTCATACCGCGACACCAATTGTTTGGCCTTGGTGATGATGATATTTTGTTCGGATGTGAGACAGCGCGGCATGGCGCGCGATACGGATTTCAAAACATTGATGGCGGGATACCGACCGCGCGATGCAATCTCCCGCTCCATCACGATGTGCCCGTCCACAATCCCCCGCACGGCATCGGAAATCGGTTCGTTCGTATCATCCCCTTCGACCAACACCGTAAAAAGGCCGGTGATGGAACCTTCGCCCTGAACCCCCGGCCCTGCACGTTCCAGCAGCCGGGACAATTCACCGAATGTTGTCGGCGGATACCCTTTGCTTGTCGGCGGCTCGCCTGCGCTTAACCCGATCTCCCGCTGCGCCATCGCAAAACGCGTGACGGAATCGATCAAACACAAAACTTCCTTGCCCTGTGATCTGAAATATTCGGCCACCGCCAGCGTCATATACGCGGCCTGCCGGCGCATCAAGGCGGGTTCATCCCCCGTCGCCACGATCACGACCGAACGGGCAAGGCCATCTTCGCCCAGATCGTCCTCCAAAAATTCCTGCACCTCCCGCCCGCGTTCGCCGACCAGACCGATGACCGATACATCAGCCTCCGTATAACGCGCCATCATCGAAAGCAGAACGGATTTTCCGACGCCGGAGCCAGAAAAAATACCCATACGCTGGCCATGCACCGTTGATAAAAACGTATTCACCGCACGCACGCCGAGATCAAGTTTTCCGCCCACGCGTTGCCGCGCGTGGGGCGGCGGCGCCTTGTTTTTAAGCGGGATCGGATGCGCGCCCTGCATCATCGGCCCCTTGCCATCGATCGGTTGTCCCAGCGCATTGATCACACGGCCCAGCCATCGATCATCCGGATAGACCACCGCTTCGCTTTGCTGGATCACGGCGGGGCAACCCAGCCCCACCCCTTCCAACGTACCGAACGGCATGAGCAGCGCGCGGTTTTCGCGAAAGCCGATCACTTCGCACGGAATATCTTTTTCCGGTTTGGGGCGCAGATGGACGACGGAACCGATAGAAAGTTCCTTCCCGAACCCTGCAATTTCCACCAACAGGCCGAGCACCTTCACCACCGTCCCGTGCAATTCAAAGGCCGGGACGGGTTTGATGGAGGCAATCGCTTTGTCGGTTAGACGTTCCATGGAACGAGTTTACTGTTTTTGCGGCAAAAGAACCATATCAATCCGTGCGGACACAACGGACGCGCCGGGTCTGATCACGGTTTGCATAGGAAACCGTCCCGGCTGCCATACGTATATGATAGGCATTCGCCGTGGTTTGTTCCCGGGACGTCCAGTAAACACTGTTCAAAAAAGAGCCCCCCGTCACAACAGTTCCAGCGAAATCACCCGTATTCCGTTCGTTGTATATGAGCATCAGTTCGTTTGTCGCCGGCAGATAGAATTCCGCACCCAGGGCGCGGCAGGCCTCTGCCGCCGCATAGGGATAGGAACTCCCTGTTGTGTGCCCGATCAAAAAATCCGTATTCGGTTTTCCGTCATTTGCATTCCCAGCGGCTCCTGCAAAGTTTTCGTTATAACCATTCCCGTTGTCCCACGTAATCGTTCCCGGTATATCCGTGGCATAGGCATAAATCCGCCGCCCCGTGACCGTACCGGCATAAATGACCCCG
>CAYRDI010000041.1:0-12765 GCA_964423095.1 uncultured Micavibrio sp. | reverse complement strand
CGCAGGCACTTTGCCCGACCGCCAGGCTTGTTAGATCACAGGTCGGCGTTACCACACCGTTGCACGGACGCACCCCCCCGCCATTGGGATGGTAAATCGAACAGCTTCCATCCGTCGGCGCGCCGGGGTTTGAATTCGATCCGTCTGTTGCCGTGGAAATCAGGGTTCCGCATCCCCGGGCCTCCAGCCGTTTGGTCGCCATGGTCAGGTTGTTGGAACATTGCTGGGCCGCCGTGGTCGCCGCCCGGTTCTGCTCATCCTGAAACCAGCCGAGATTGCCCCGCGTCCCGTAGCTAAAGATATAGGCCAGGAAGGCGAACAACGCGACGAAGACAAAGATATACAAGATGGCACTGCCGCGTTGGCAGAAATCATTATTTTTCATATCCTCTACCTCTTTGAAAAGGATAGCAGACTTTGTCTTTTTACGGACCCCTTGGGATGTTTTTTCCCCGTAAAAACCCCGCAATTAGGTTTTGTTAACCTTTTTAATCTATGTTAAGATTCTTATTAACGAAGTTTAAGGATGGGTGAAGGATCGCCCGCTTTGGACAACGGAAGTGGAATTTATTCAATCAAAGGGGTCAAACATGCGGGTTCTATTGGTAGAAGACGATAGCTCGACGGCCAAAAGCATCGAACTGATGCTCAAAAGTGAAGGCTATGTCGTAGATACCACCGATCTTGGGGAAGATGGGATGGATCTGGGTAAAATTTACGATTACGACATTATTATTCTCGATCTGATGCTGCCCGACATGGATGGGTACGAGGTTTTGAAAAACCTCCGCGCCGCCAAGGTGCAAACACCGATCCTCATCCTTTCGGGCCTTGCCGAACTCGATAACAAGATCAAGGGTCTGGGCTTCGGTGCCGACGATTATCTGACAAAACCGTTCGACAAACGCGAACTGGTTGCGCGAATTCAGGCGATCGTCCGCCGCAGCCAGGGTCATTCCCAATCCAAAATCATCACGGGGCCGATGGTCGTCAACCTCGACACCCGCACGGTGGATGTCGGCGGCAAAACGCTGCACCTCACCGGAAAAGAATACGGGATCATGGAACTTCTCTCCCTTCGCAAGGGAACGACCCTGACCAAGGAAATGTTCCTGAACCATCTTTACGGTGGTATGGACGAACCAGAAGTCAAAATTATCGACGTGTTCATCTGCAAGCTGCGCAAAAAGATCGAACAGGCAACCGGCGGTGATTCCTTCATCGAAACCGTTTGGGGCCGCGGTTATGTGTTGCGCGATCCGGCGGAAAGCTCCGGCGGCAAAGCCAAGGCGACAGCATAAAAACAGAAATCCCCGCTTTCCGCGGGGATTTTTTTGCTCTAATCCTAAAGTATGAGGAAATCCAGAATTTGGCCCACAAAGAGAATAATTTTTTGGTCAGTTAGCCTTACGTTCATACTCTGGCTCTCTTGCTGGTGCTTTACAGTTTTGTTCCTAGGCAGCGAAGAGATGAAACCCGGAACCTTCGGGGATATGTTTGGCTCAGTGAATGCCCTTTTCTCCGGACTAGCGTTCTCTGGGGTTATCATAGCGATTGTCTTACAAAGCCAAGAACTACAACTACAGCGGGAAGAACTTGAGGCCACGCGCAAGGAGTTTGAAACGCAGAATGAGACTCTTAAAGCCCAACGCTTTGAGAACACTTTTTTTCAAATGCTGTCTCTGCACCATGAAATAATTTCTGCCATGACCGTGAAAATAGATGCGGCAACTTCTTATACTGGTCGAAGATGCATGCAAACTATTTCACATATACTTACGCATCCTTTTAAAGATTTTAATACTATTGAAGATGTCGAATCAGTATTAGCATCTTACGAAAAGACTTACGATATACACG
This sequence comes from uncultured Micavibrio sp., assembly GCA_964423095.1. Lineage (GTDB taxonomy): Bacteria > Pseudomonadota > Alphaproteobacteria > Micavibrionales > Micavibrionaceae > Micavibrio_A. The sequence goes on along the minus strand of CAYRDI010000041.1, from coordinate 10,905 downwards.
GTCAACATTTAGGTCATTATTTTAGAAACCTGTATAATATTTTAAAGTTTGTAGATAGCAGTGAAATCTCAAACAAGAAAATGTACAGCAATCTGTTGCGTGCACAGTTATCAAATCATGAATTATTACTTTTAGCCGTTAATTGCATATCAAATCACGGAAATGAAAAATTCAAGCCCTTGATAGAAAAATACTCTTTTCTAAGCAATTTAGAGAATCCGCCAAAGTTTGTAAAAAACGCCTATAACTCAACCGCTTTTGCTTGAATTTTTGAGTCCCTTTTTTACGCCCGGCTTATTTCGGGGCGGAATCTTGCGCACGCTGTAACGCATCCGTTTGCCGGTCCAGCTTCGCCCGGTGAACAACATGGCGGGCATGGAGATTGAGCGCCCCTGTTACGCCGGAAAAAATATAGGCCAGCCCGTGTATGGACGACCCCACCGACAAGGACGTTACCGCCGCATCCGGATTTGTCATGGTCACACGGTGAAACACATAAACGCCCGCCCCCGCCACCAGACCACCCACCGCCGACACAACACGCCCGGAGCGCATCGCCGCGAAAGACGGCACATCGTTTTTGAAATAATGATCATGCACAGGATGCAAAAAATCTCTTATGCCCCTTAATCTTCGAATATTGGCAAGGCGGGTTCTGACATTGTTCAAGTGGTCGTAATGATCGAATTGCGCGTGATCTTCGATAATTCCCAAACCGTTCCGGCGCATATAGCCGCGGCCGGAAACACCATCCCATACCGCCCGCAATCCACCCGTCAAAGTCTGGATATGCCCTTGCATGGGAATATTTGAAGATGATTTGTGCGTCCTGACAACCTTTCATGTGATTTTTTCCCGCTTTTACCAAAATTCCCCGTGCCTTCCCGCCCCTATCTTGATATTTTTCGTGTCATGCTCGCCCAGTTGCCCAATATCCTGACCGTATCGCGTATCGTGCTCTTGCCCGTGCTGATCGGGCTTTTCTTCATACCCGGCGCGGGCGCGGCTTGGCTGGCCTTGTGGATTTACATCTTTTGCGCGGTCACAGACTTCCTAGATGGCTGGATCGCCCGTAAATACGGCAGCACATCGGGATTTGGCACGTTCCTCGACCCCATCTCCGATAAAATCATGGTGGTATCGCTGCTGATGGCCCTTGCCTGTTTTGACCGGTTGAACGAAGGCTGGGTCATCCCCGCCATCATCATCTTATCGCGGGAGTTCCTGATTTCAGGCCTGCGCGAATATCTCGGCCCCAAAAACATCAAGGTGCCGGTGACCAAGCTCGCCAAATGGAAAACCGGGTTCCAGATGACTTCCCTCGGTTTTCTGATTATGGGGAATTACGGCGATCCGGTTGTCCCCCACACCCTTCTGATCGGCCAGTTACTGCTCACCATCGCGGCGGCCATTACCCTGATCACCGGCTGGAATTACGTGAAAGTCGGGTTTAAGCATATAGATTAGGGATGGAATCGTACCCTGCCTTGAAAAGACCGCATGAATTTGCGAAATTCCACCCATGCAAAACCTCCTGTTCAAAGTCTCCAAACCCTTCCTCCATAAAATGGATGCCGAAACCGCGCACGGCATGACGATCAAGGCCCTGCGTACGGGGTTGATGCCCTGCGCGCCCCGCGTGGACGATCCGCGGTTGAAGGTCACGCTCTGGAACCGCGCCTTTCCCAATCCGCTGGGGCTTGCCGCAGGGTTCGATAAAAACGCCGATGTGGTGGGGCCGATGCTCCGGCTGGGTTTCGGTTTCGTAGAGGCCGGAACGGTGACACCGAAACCGCAGGAGGGAAATCCCCGCCCCCGTATCTTTCGCGATCCCTCGCACAACGCGGTGATCAACCGCATGGGATTCCCGAATGGTGGGTTGGATGTTTTCCGTCACAACATCGAACGGTTTTTTGAAACCAAACCGCGCCCGCCCGGTATCGTCGGTATCAATATCGGCATGAACAAGGGGGTGGAAGACCCCGCAAAGGATTACTGCGCACTGGTGCGCGCGCTCGGCCATTACGCCGATTATCTGACCGTCAACATTTCTTCCCCCAACACGCCGGGCCTTCGCAATTTGCAGGAACGGGAAAACCTTCTCCCCCTGCTCGCCCGCATCATGGAAGAACGCGCAAAATCCTGCGGCACAGATGCTCCGCCGCCTTTGCTCGTCAAACTCGCGCCTGACCTTGATGACGACAAACTCAAGGGCATTGCCGATGCCTTGATCGAAGCACGCGTGGATGGTGTCATTCTGGGCAACACGACACTCGATCGTCCGGAATATCTTCCCCCTGCGTTCTATGAACAACAGGGGGGATTGAGCGGCGAACCCCTTACCCAGAAATCGACCGGCATCATCCGGAAATTTTATAAATACACGGGCGGCGCACTTCCCATCATCGGCACGGGCGGCATTTCATCCGCCCAGGATGCGTATGACAAAATCTGCGCGGGGGCCTCGCTCGTGCAGCTTTATACGGCACTTGTTTTTAAAGGGCCGGACCTGGTCAACGATATTCTGGACGGACTAACCACCCTGATGGAAAAAGACGGGCTATCCAACATTTCCAACGCAACAGGAAAAGACGCATGAAAAAATATACGTATCTATTGGCAGCCGCGCTGCTCTTTTCCCTGCCTGCACACGCCGAACCCAAACACGCGCTCGCCATCCACGGTGATGTGAAATATCCCGCCACCTATACGCATTTCGATTACACCAATCCGGATGCACCCAAGGGCGGTGTATTAAAACTTTCGACCATCGGCACGTTTGATTCACTCAACCCCTTTATTATCAAGGGCGAACCCGCGGCCGGTATGGCCTATCTGGGGCAAAGCTATCTTTATGATGCGTTGATGGAAGAATCGGATGACGAACCGTTTTCGATGTACGGGCTTCTGGCGCAGAGCATTGAAATAGCGCCTGACAATTCCTGGGTTTCCTTTGTTTTACGCCCCGAAGCCAAATGGTCGGACGGGCAGCCCGTGACGGCAAAAGATGTCGAATGGTCGTTCAAGACCATGATGGAAAAGGGCGCGCCGTTTTTTAAGGCATATTACGGGGATGTTTCAAAGGTGGAAATCACCGGCGAAAAATCGATAAAATTTCATTTTAAGCACAAGGACAATGCGGAACTTCCCTTGATCCTCTCGCAACTCGTCGTCCTCCCCTCCCATTACTGGAACGAACAAGGGCGCGACATCGGCAATACCACGCTCACCCCGCCCATCGGCAGCGGTCCTTATAAAATCGGCTCTGTCGTCGCGGGGCGTTCCATCACGTTTGTGCGCAACCCCGATTACTGGGGCAAGGATCTGGCTGTCAACAAAGGCCGGTTCAACTTCGATAAAATCGAAATCGATTACTACAAAGATAACAATGTCGCGCTGGAAGCCTTCTTTGCGGGGCAGTATGACTACCGCCTCGAAAACACGGCCAAGCTCTGGTACACCGCTTATGACGCCCCTGCCGTCAAGGATGGCCGGATCGTGAAGGAAGAAGTCAAACACGAACGCCCCGCGGGCATGCAGGGATTCATTTACAATACCCGCCGCCCCGTGTTCGCCGATGCCGCCGTGCGAAAAGCGTTGGCCTATGCATTCGATTTCGAATGGTCGAACAAACAATTCGCCTATAACAGCTACACCCGCACCGACAGCTATTTCGAAAACTCCGATCTCGCGGCACCTGATGGCGTACCCGCGGGGCGCGAACTTGAAATACTCGAACACTATCGGGGGAAAATTCCGGATGACATTTTTACGGCGCGGTATGAACCGCCGAAAAACGACGGATCGGGCAATATGCGGGCAAACCTGCGTACCGCCACGCAAATCCTCGATGATGCGGGGTGGAAGCTCGGCGCGGATGGCATTCGCGTGAACGATAAGGGTGTTAAGCTGACATTTGAATTGATTGATTCAAACCCGATGTTCGAACGCTGGGTTCTGCCCTTCCTCGCCAATTTGAAAAAAATCGGTGTGCAGGCGAACTTTCGCGTCCTTGACCCTGCGCAATACCAGAACCGCATGAACAATTACGATTACGACATGACCGTAATGTCCGTGCCGGAATCCAATTCCCCCGGCAACGAACAACGTGATTTCTGGAATTCCAAAAACGCCGATGTTCCTGGCGGGCGGAATTACATGGGGGTCAAAGACCCCGTGGTGGATGATCTGGTCGAAAAAATCATCCGTGCACATTCACGCGAAGAACTGGTGGCCTTGACCCATGCGCTAGATCGCATCCTGCTTTTTGGGTATTACGTGATTCCGCAGTGGCATTCGGATCACTTCAACCTCGCCTACTGGAAAAAACTGAAACACCCCGAAAAACTTTCGCCAATGACACCCGCGGTGGCCGAAACATGGTGGACGGACGCACAATGAAAACAGCCATTATCATCCCCGCCCGTTACGGATCCACCCGTTTTCCCGGCAAACCGCTCGTCCAGATTGCCGGGAAATCGATGTTGTCCCGCGTGGTCGATATTGCCAGCAACGCTTCAAAGGCTCTGAAAAACGTGACCCTTGCCGTTGCCACAGAAGATGACCGGATTGCCGCCCATTGCAAGGAGATCGGCGTCAATTGCGTCATGACATCGGATTCATGCAAAACCGGATCGGACCGTGTGCTGGAAGCAGCCCAGCATCTTGGCGGTGATTTTGATTTTGTGATCGGGTTACAGGGTGATGCACCCTTTACCCCCGTGGAAGCCTTGGAAAAAATGTTATCCGTCTTTGTTGGAAACCCCCAATGCGAAGTGGTAACCCCCGTCGTGCGCCTGCGTTGGGAAGAATTGGAAGCGTTACGTGATTCCAAAAAGACCACACCGTTTAGCGGTACCACCTGCGTCGTCGATAAAAACGGCTTGGCATTGTGGTTTTCAAAAAACATCCTGCCCGCGATCCGTAAAGAAGACGATGTCCGCAAAACCGGTGAATATTCCCCCGTGTTGCAACATATCGGCCTGTATGGTTTCCGGTTCGATATTTTGAAAAAATTCGTCGCGCTGCCCGAAGGCCGTTACGAAAAGCTCGAAGGGCTGGAACAGCTACGCCTTCTTGAAAATGGTATTTCCATTCAGACGGTGGAACTTAAAATAGATGCCGGCCTTGCGCAGGCCGGCATTGATTCTCCCGAAGATGTCGCGCGCGCGGAAAAAATCTTTGCGGCGCAAAAATAACCTTATGCGGCTTTGTCCCATTCGGGCGCAAACTCAGGATCGATCTGACGCCCATCAGCCCGGGCGAGGGAATGAATTTTTTTCATCTCCTCTGCGCTCAATTCAAAATCAAAAATATTCAGATTGTTTTTGATATTTTCGGGCGTTGCGGATTTTGGAATGGCCGCCACACGGTCCTGTTGCACCAACCAGCGCAAACCCACCTGCCCCGCGCTTTTACCGTATTTCAAACCGATTTCTTTTAGGGCCGCGTCTTTCGTTACCAACCCACGCGCCACGGGCGAATAGGCGGTCAGGAACATATTGTTTTTGCGCAGCGTGCTTAATACCGCGTTCTGGTTCAGATACGGATGATATTCCACCTGATCGCATACAATCTTGCCACCCGATATTTTGACGGCTTCTTCGATCTGTTTGACGTTGAAGTTGCTGACACCGATGAGTTTGGCTTTTCCGGCTTCCTGCGCCTTCATCACCGCCTCCACCATTTCGGCCACAGGCGTTTCCGGAAACGGCCAATGCACAAGAAGCAAATCCACATAATCGAGCTTTAGCTTGCGCAAAGATTCATCGACGGATTTCAACGCCGTTCTGCCTGAAAATTCATTGCGCCATATTTTGGTGGTCACGAACAGCTTGTCGCGCGCCGCGCCGGATTTTTTTATGCCGTCCCCGACTTCGGCTTCGTTTTCGTATATTTGGGCTGTGTCGATATGCGTATAGCCTTCGTGAATGGCAAAATCCAGGGCCTGAACGCAAGCATCCCCGTTCAGCTTGTAGGTTCCAAAGCCAAGAGCCGGAATTTTGTATCCTTGCACATCAATAGTTTTCATATCTCACTCCTTTTGCAGTCTTCACAGGGGAACTTAAACCGTTTTTCAAAAGTTTGAAGGGCATAGTGAAAATTAATTCGAACAAGGAGATATTAGAAATGCAATGGCAACCTGAAAAAATGTGTTCGACGGCCGGGAAATACGACCTGTTGATCGAACGGTTCAAACACGGCTACCACTGCGAACAAAAAAGCGATTCGTGGAAATGGCGGATTATCCATTCGGGCGTGGTCATGTCGCAAGGCACGGCGGCCGACATCGAAACCGCCCAAAAACTGGCCGAGGCCAATATCCCCTTGAACTGACAAAATCATTGCAAGCGGACAGCAATCAGGGTTTCATGGGGTCCCATGACAACCCTGATTGTTTGCCGCCACGGAAATACGTTTGATAAGGGGGATACGTTGCGCCGCGTCGGCGGACGCACGGATATTCCCTTATCGTCAAGCGGCCAAGCGCAGGCGTGCGCCATCGGTCATTGGTTGAAGCAATCCGGCCTTCGCCCCGATGCGGTGTATTCATCACAATTACAACGCACGAAACAAACGGCGGAGCTTGCGCTCGCCGAAGCCGGTATCAAGGAGCCCGTCTTCCCGCTCGCCATCTTCAACGAAATCGATTACGGCCCCGATGAAAACAAACCAGAGGAAGAGGTCAAGGCGCGGCTCGGTGAACGGGCGTTAAAAGACTGGGACGAAAAAGCCATTGTGCCGGATGGGTGGGTGTTCGATCCCGCGCAATGCATTGATGATTTGAAAAACTTCGCCGCCCACATGATCGAAGACAAACAGGATTGCGTGATGGTCGTCACCTCCAACGGCATCGCCCGCTTCCTCCCCCACCTGACTGGGGATTTCGATGGCTTTGCGGCCGCGCATCCCTTGAAGGTTTCCACAGGGGGAATTTGTGTCCTGAGCTATGACCATGGCCGCTGGCATATCCTCGGCTGGAACGTCAACCCGATGAGTTGACGTCAATCCCGCATTGCGGCGAAAGCCGGTATCCAAGGCCTTTGCTGGATGCCAGCTTTCGCTGGCATGCTGTAAAAACGCGTGTATGATAACATCATGCTGAATTACATCCTCCGCCGGCTGCTGTTGATGATCCCCACGTTGTTGGGGATCATGCTGGTATCTTTTGTGATTATCCAGTTTGTCCCCGGCGGGCCGGTGGAACGCATGATTGCGCAACTGCAAGGCAACGCCGTGGATGCCACGGCGCGTTTTGGCGGCGGCGGGGCCAATGCCGATATGGCCGTTGGGTCGGCCGGGGCCGGCGGCGATGCAGCGGCCAGCAAATATCGCGGGGCGCAGGGGCTTGACCCCGAATTCGTGGCCGAACTCGAAAAAATGTACGGGTTCGATAAACCCGCGCCCGAACGGTTCTGGCAGATGGTCAAAAACTATTCCCATTTCAATCTGGGCGAAAGCTATTACCGCAACGTGTCCGTCATTGATCTCGTGCTGGAAAAAATGCCGGTGTCGATTTCGCTGGGCCTATGGTCCACATTGCTGATCTACCTCATCTCCATTCCGCTCGGCATCAAAAAGGCGGTCAAAGACGGGCAGGCCTTTGACATCTGGACGTCGGCGGCCGTGTTTTTCGGATATGCCATCCCCTCCTTCATGTTCGCTATTTTGCTGATCATCCTGTTTGCGGGCGGGCGGTATTGGGATTTCTTCCCCATTCGCGGGCTTTTGTCCGACAACTGGCAGGATATGCCATGGTGGAAAATCGCACTGGATTATGCGTGGCACATGGTTTTGCCCGTGGCCGCCATGGTGATTTCGGGGTTCGCGGGCCTGACCATGTTAACCAAAAACTCCTTCCTGGATGAAATCGGCAAACAATATGTGTTAACGGCACGCGCCAAGGGGCTCGCCGAAAAACAGGTGCTCTACGGCCATGTTTTCCGCAATGCGATGTTGATTGTCATTGCCGGGTTTCCTTCGGCGTTTCTGGCCATTTTCTTTACCGGATCGCTGCTCATCGAGGTGATCTTTTCGCTCGACGGGCTCGGCCTGCTTTCCTATGAAAGCGTCATCAACCGCGACTATCCCGTTGTATTAGGGACGCTTTATATATTCTCGCTCATGGGGCTGATTACCACCCTCATCCGGGATGTGGTCTATGTGCTGGTCGATCCGCGGATCGATTTCGAGGCCCGGACGGTTTAATTTTTCCAAAGCCACACTTGAATTTTATTTGACAGAATGCGGGGTATTCTGTAATTTCCGCCAGACCCCCAAAAGGACTGGCGTACAATGGATTTAAAAGATATTCAGCAAAAACTGAAAGAACTCCGCGACATGATCAAGGCGGATGGCCATGTGTCGCCCGCTGCCGAAGCGCAATTGAAAACCATCCTGTCCGATACGCTGACCACCGCCAACGTGGAACTGAACGCCATTCAAACAAAATTGAACGCCACCATGGCGATGCGTGCGGGCAACGACAACGCCCTGTCCGAAGACCAGAAAAAGCGTCTGCGCATCGTTGAAAAAACCGGCACCGGTTCACAAGCCGTGCATTAAAAGGATGTAATCATGACCACGCAAAAATCTCTTACCGATCTACTCGCCCGGGCTGCAGAAGTTTATTCATTCGGTGCGGACCCGTCGGAACAGGAAGCCGCCCACCAAGCCCTTGTCGCGGAGGTAGAAAAACTACCCGTGGAAGACCAATATACATTTGAACTCCACATGCTCAGTGAATATATGGGAGAGGATATGGAAGCCATCGATGAAATGGTGCGCAAGGAATGTAAGGACAAATCCCCTGAAATCCGCCTTGCCTTTTTGCAAGGATACGCAAAAGCCTGCGACGATGCCGTGAGTGAAATTTTGGATTTCTCTACAAAAGAATTGGAAAAAGTAAGCCGTCGGTTTGATCTGAAATAAAAACCAACAAAACTTCTTAAACCCTGTTTTGAACAAACATGACCCTTGAATCCAAATTCAAAATCCTGATCGAATCGTTTCTGCGCAGGGATGATAAACATATCCAGCAATCTGTTTTTGGTATCCAAAACCTGTACAACCAAAAATCCGCCGAAGAAATTTACACGGATATGATCCGCGCGCAGGCCGTTTTATTTGGCGGAAAAGAAGATTCCATCCGCAAGGGAATTGACCGCCTGATGCATGAATCATCGGCCTCCGACAAGGCACACTATATTGCCAAGGGAATGCGCGATTCCCTGCCATCCCATCTTTGTGACAATGAAACACTTTCAGGCCTTTATGACCTGATCGGGCTTTATGGCGAAAATGTCGAACGCGCGTGGGAATGCCTGTTTTCCGCAGCAACCTTTGTAAAAGACAGTGAACAGGCCGCTCTAGATCAACAGGTTCGCAGTTTTTACGACCGTGGTATGCGGGCCCTCGAACTTGGCGACAAAGATACGTTGAACGCCCTTCGCAGGGAAGAACAGAATTTCTTAAACGACAAACCGCCATCCTTTCAATACGGTTATTTTGTTCGCCTGATCGCCCTGCAAAGTGACATGGACTGGAAAGAACTGGATAGGCAGATCATGTTTCAATGTGGATCGGCAGATGCGGGTGACAAACTCGCCTGCCTGGAAACCCTGATAACGTATGAAGACGACAATTGCGGTTATGGAGAACTGGACGAAAACGCCATTCAAACCGCCGAGGAAAACGCCAAAATGGACAGGCTGGCCAATTTTATTCCCCCGCCCGGTTTAAAACCCTGCTGAGCCGTACGCTTCCCCCTTCATTTACGGGGGGTTTCGTGCTTGAATACGGGACATGACCTTATCGCCCATCACCCGCCGCCGCCTCGCGCAATTCAAAGCCAACAAACGCGGCTATTATTCTTTCTGGGTTTTTTGCGCGTTGATGCTCATCTGCCTGTTCGCGGAATTTATCGCGAACGATAAACCCATCCTGATCCACTATGACGGCGGTTATTACGCGCCCATCTTCAAAACCTATTCCGAAAAAACATTCGGCGGTGATTTCGAAACCGAAACGGATTACCGTGATCCGTATGTGCGCGAATTGATCAATGCCAAGGGCTGGATGGTGTGGCCGCCCATCCGATTTTCGTACGATACCATTTCCTATGATCTGCCGGAACCTGCCCCGTCCCGTCCCACGGGCGTCAACATCCTTGGTACGGACGATCAGGGACGCGATGTTGCCGCCCGCGTGATTTACGGTTTCCGCATCTCGGTTGTCTTCGGTATGGCTCTGACGCTGGTCAGCTCTCTGATCGGGATTACGGCCGGTGCGTTTCAAGGCTATTACGGCGGCAAAACCGATTTGATCATGCAGCGGTTGATCGAGGTGTGGTCGTCCCTTCCCTCCCTTTACATCCTCATCATCTTTTCCGCGATGTTCGTTCCAGGGTTCTGGACGCTGCTTCTCATTCTCCTGCTCTTTTCATGGGTCAGCCTGGTCGATGTCGTGCGCGCGGAATTCCTGAGGGCGCGGAATTTTGATTATGTGCGTGCGGCCAATGCGCTGGGCGTTTCCAACCACACAATCATGCGCCGCCATGTGCTGCCCAACGCCATGGTCGCCACGATGACGCTCATGCCGTTTATTCTCACAGGCTCCATCACCGCGCTGACCAGCCTTGATTTTCTGGGGCTTGGTTTGCCGCCCGGCTCCCCTTCCCTGGGTGAACTTCTCAATCAGGGGAAAAATAACTTGCAGGCACCGTGGCTCGGCATTTCCGCCTTCTTTTCTCTGGCTTTCATGCTGACGCTTCTCACCTTTATCGGCGAAGCGGTGCGCGATGCGTTCGATCCGCGCAAAACCGTTCTATAACACCTTTACCTTTTTTAAGCCGTAATACAGCGCGAGGCCGCAACCGACCCCGGCGACCATATCAACCAGAACGGT
>CAYRDI010000040.1:4928-19762 GCA_964423095.1 uncultured Micavibrio sp. | reverse complement strand
CCTTGTCCGCGATGATGTCGAAATGACCCATGCGGGGTTTGGCACCATGAACGGTACGGATGGAAAGCCCTTTAAAACCCGTGCGGGCGGCGTGATGAAGCTGGAAGATCTGATCGCCATGGCCGAGGAACGCGCTTACGTCCGTATGGAAGAAGCGAATTTGGCCAAGGACATGTCCACGGCCGAAAAAGAAGACGTGGCGCACAAGGTTGGAATCGCCGCTATCAAATTCGCCGATCTGCAAAACCAACGGCAGGCGGATTACGTGTTCGATATTGACCGTCTGACCAGCTTTGAAGGGAAAACCGGCCCGTATTTGCTTTATCAGGCGGTACGGATCAAATCGCTGCTGGCAAAGGCCGGCTATAATCTGGACGAAATTTCGCCGCTGGTGTTACGGGATGGGGATCGTCCGCTCGCGCTGGTGTTGACGGAATTTCCCGATGCGGTCGAAGGCGCGGCAAAAAACTATACACCCCACATGTTGTGTGACTATGTGTACCGTCTGGCGCAGGCGTTTTCATCCTTCTACGGCAACTGCCATATATTGTCCGAAGAAGATGAAATCCTTAAAAACAGCCGTCTGGCGCTCTGTGCCATGACATATCAAACGCTGGAAACGGCGTTGTCACTGCTCGGCATTTCCATTCCAAAACGCATGTGATAACAAAAAAGATGTGCAAACGTCGTATCATAACGGCTATTACGGTTTCTGTCGTCGCTGCGGGCATTGGCTGTTATTTTCTTATTACCATGTCAAATCCATTCTGGCGGAAAGTCGACCATGCGATTAAGGCAGGACAGACAGAAGTTTATTTGAAGGACGTAACAAATTTTGAGTGGGATTCCGTTTGTGTTCTTCCTCCCTATGCGCTGAGTGTAGGGGGGGCGGGTGCTCGTACTAAACAATATATAAAAGCAGATCTAGGTGACTATTCAAAAAAAGTTCCTCTTTTGAATAGTGATAATGCTTGGGCCTTTGCATTTATTAAGAACGGTATTGTTGTCAAAATTTTTCGTAAGGGCCGCAGTTATTATCTTCGACCGGCATATAACGAGAATTGTATGCCGAAAGAAAAAGCCCGTTTTGTCCTAAGTGATAAGAGTGTGGGCTACATCGATATAATCGACTAATTCCCGCGCAATTTCTTGGTGAAGGTGATCGAACGGCGGCCCGGTTTTTGCGGGCGGACGGTGCGGCCCACCATGCTTTCCACGGCATCGAGGAACTGGTCATTCCCGCGCGGGCGCCCCGTTTGCAAATGGCGTTCGATGGCTTTGGGGTCGGTGCTTGCCGGCCATTGTGTCAAAAACGCCGACCAGTCCGGCACAAAATGAAGCAGCGGTTTTTCGGGGGTGAGGAGTTTGTCATCGCGTCCTTTCACATGGGCGCGGGCGGACGACCACAGATAGCTTTCCGGTGTGGGTGCGATCCCGGCAAACACAGGCATGGTTTCAATGTACCGCGCCGCATTCAACAAATGGTTTTCATCCATGGGATAGGAAAAGAAACGGTCCTGAAACAAATGGCCGCGCCATTCATTTCGTTCGTTGATCCGGCGGGTGTAGCGGCGATGCGCTTCACCCAGCGCGCGGGCCAGCGCGTTTTCCTTTTGCGGAACCGCAATCAATTGAATCTGGTTGGGCATCAGGCAGTAAGACCAGATGGATACTCCCTTGTCCGCACATTCTTCGGTGAGGAATTCGATATAGGCTTCGTAATCGCCCTTTTCAAAAAAGACGTTCTCGCCACGGTTGCCGCGTTGCGTGATGTGATGGGGTGTGTCCGGAAGGACGATTCTTGCTTGTCTGGCCATGAGGCAAAGACTAGGGGAAATGACGCAAAGCGTCAAGAATTCTAACCTGTCCCCGAAATTTTTTTAACGGGCCACCAAAACTGTTGTGAAGGTGTAACCCGTTACCGTGTCATTGAAACAGGCTGCGCTTTTCCCCGATAGCGGAGAGGCAGCAAAGACCAGCGTTGTCGCCGTGCCGCCACAATCGAACGTGCCATCGAACGGGCAGGCCTGCAGCGTATCCGAAGGAATGGGAGTAAAGGAGGTGAGTTGGCCCAGTTGTTTGTTCAACGCATCGCAAAGGGCTTTTGAAATATCCTTTAAGGTCAGATTGATTTCGGCGCAGGATTTTGCCGCACAATCCGTTGCCGACCCTGTGAGCGCATCGCCGGATGTGTAGAAAAAATTATACGCCCCCAGCGTTCCGGCGAACCATCCGGTTTGTGCCTGCGCGGGGGTGAGGGCGGCACCAGCCGTATCGAATAAATCACATTCATGGGAGGAAGGTGCCGATGGATTTGTATGGAGCGCATCCAGAGAATTTTCAAAACTGATTTGTTGTTCGGAACATCCTTTTTGGCGAAGGCGGTCCACCGCCTTTGAAATGGTTCCGGCATAGCCGAGAATTTCCGTGGCGGCAACATCGGCCTGTCTGTCGGTCAACTTTCCCTGCCCGCTTTTTCCGGATTTTACGAACGTGTAGGCCAGTGCGGCAAAGAGGAATATGCCGACCAGAATATAGATCATGGCATTGCCGCGTTGTGATGCGATCATGCCGTTATTCCTTGTCCTTGAATAATGAGTGTGCGGCGTTCGTGCCTGCCTCTTCCAGAATTTTGCGGGTTTCCTGATCAAGCGTAATGTCCGGTTTTTGCGTATTTTGCGCAACAAGATCGGTGAAAGAAACCTTTTTGTCCTGCCGCACGGGTGCTGCGGGTTCTGTTGCGGGTGCCGTGCTGTTTTCCGTCTTTTTGAAAAAGCCCATCGGATTGCCTTTTGCGCTTCCGGCACCCGCAGGCTTTTGTGCGGGATCGGCCGCGAGCGGGGCCGCGGCGGGCGTGGAGGGCGGCGGCGGTGCGATGTCTTCTTTACCGGAAAGGGCCTTTGCGGCCTCTTCGGGATATTGTTTTGCATGAAGGCTGGCAACGCCCACAATTCCCGCCATCATGGCGGTTTCGGCCTGCTTGATTCCAAATTTATAACCATCGTGCAGGGATTCAATTTCCGGTGCGGTCAAGGCTTTGACATCCGCCTTTTCGGCTGTCCACGACTTGCTGACCATGAAATCGCGGAGCTTGGTAATGCTTGCGCGATGTTTGATAATCTGTTCATCGGGTGGCGGCAAGGCGAGGAAGCGCGTTACGCGCATCGCCTTGGCATGACCGGGGTTGGAATAGAAAATCTGGACATCGATCACGGTGCCTTCGAAAATCATGATCGCTTCGCCTTCACGCAGCTTTTTCAAATCCCCGTAGTCGGCGCGGTCTTGTGCGGAAATGCTGGCACCCAGATTGTCGTAGAAGTTTCCGGTGGATACGGAGCCTTGCAACTGGAAGCCCGTTGTTTGCAGCACGAGTGCTTTACCGGCCTGCCGTTCAAAGTAATCTTTTGTGTCGGTCGGGTCGGACAATTTACCGAAAATCTTGATGTTACAGTTACCGGTGATGGAACGGGATTCTTCCTTCACCCGTTTTTGCAAGGCCGGCAAATCCTGTGCTGCGAAGACGAGCGAAAAGCCCAGCGATCGCGCCTGCGCCGCCATCACGGCCATACCATCGGAAATATAGTATCCGACTTCGTCGAACACCGTCATGAACGGCGTGGCGGAATGGGTGGGTTTGTTGTCGATGACGGTAGATGTTTCGCCTTCCACGTTGGCGCCCAGCGTGGAGCCCATCATCCCTTTGATTGTGGCCGCCACGATTTTACCGAGGTTGGCCGTTTCGTCCGAAGATTTTTCGAGGGCCGGGATCAGAACGATCAGGATGCGGCGGTTCAATACGACATCCACCATGTCCACATCGGCGGCTTGCGTATCGAAAATGTATCCGTAATCATCGCCCAGCGATTGCAAGGAACGCGTAAACTGCATCGTCAGGTACCCGTGCTGCTGGCGCACGGTGGTCGTATCCACGGCGGGTTGATCCGGGCCGAGCGGTTTTTCACGCCCGGAATCATCGAACGCGGCATCGACATAGCCCGGAAGCGTATCCAGATAGCCCTTGATACTGTCACGGAGCTGCGGCGGCAGGGCATCATCACGCGAAAGTTTGACGACGTTGTTGAAGTTCAGATAATCGCGGATCGAAGAAACGGAGAGCGGAATATCCTGATTGTCACGTTTCCATGTCAGCGCGGGCATCAGGGAGGAGATCAACGATACCGCACGCTCTTTCCACATCGCGTTGTCACCTTCGGCCTGCGGCATCAAGGAAACGAGCATGTTGGTCAGGTAGGATGCCGAACCGGAAGAAAACGGGTTCATGGAATTCGATGGCGCACGCGCATCGGAGTTACCGGTCATGTAGTTCAGAACCAGAAGATCGTCATCACGCCCGAAACGGCGGACGAGCGATGACAGCGACGACCATAAATCCGTATCGGCCTTCCCGTCGATATAAACGAAGCCGGAACCCCATGTCAGGGCGTTTGAGACAATCGATTTCAAACCTTCGGTCTTACCGGCCCCGGTGGTGCCGAGATAAAGAATATGTGTTCGCGCATCCGAATTGGTGAACCATATTTCTTCGCCCGTGTTGTTGGGGCCGCGCGTGTTCCCAAGATAGAGAATCCCTTCCGGTTTTCCGGACCGGCCAGCCCCCGTGTTGTTTATATCCTTGTATTTGGAATCCATCGGCATTTTGAACGGCAGCACACGGGGGCGGCGGCGCAACCAGAGGAAATAGAGTATGTTCACAACCAGCACGAGGTCCGCAAAATTGCGGGTCATCGGCATGAAATACAGAGGCACCAACGTGAAAAGAAATACGGCGAATTCGTTGTTCGGACGCGACATCCAGTCGCCCAAACGCACATACACGGGGCGAACGTCCCGCAAGTGCTTGTAATAGCCGTACCGCTTTTCATTAATTGCCATTTTTTATCAATAGCCTTTCAACGCATCGTCGGCGGATTGCGCTACGCCGCTTTCCGTTTGTGCTGTGCCTGTGGTTGAAGACGCGCTGGTTTGCCCTGGGATATCTTCGGCCACGCGGACACCGGGCGAAGTTTTTGCCAGTGATGCAAACAAAAAGACGAGGACAATTACGCCCGCCAGCGCAAAGATCCATTTTAAGGCCCCTGCATCCGGTTTCATGAAGACGGGATGGCCGGCCTGTTCGCCGTGGGGTGTTGTTTGCACGGCGGCCGTCATGCGCCCTTCGGCCGATTGCAGAGCGGCGGATACGCGCATCAGGGCGGCTACGGCCCCTTCTCTTATGGCATAGGGGGCGATGTCATGCACTTCGCCTTTGGGTGTTTTTAGGGACAGGATATAGGTTCCGTTCGTCTCGTGCTGTTTCACTTCGAGCGCGGAGGCCTTCACGCTGCCCAGTTCCATGCGCCAGACAATCGGGTTGATCGCATCGGGCAGGGATATGATCAGGTTTCCGTCCACGACCTTTGCGGCGGATTCAAAATGTTCTTCACTTTTGTTCCAAAGCGTTGCCATTGCGTTTTTCATTGTTTGCATCATTCCTTTATGCATTTGCAGTTTTCAGTTTTTTAATACCGCCCTTTTTGGATTTGCTGTAGTCGAGAGCGGGGATTGCGCGCGCTTTGTCGGATGCCATGTATTCGGCCAACGACTTGACGGCGTCTTGCACTTTTGGCCGCGGGATCGGCCGTTGAGAAAGTTTTTCCGCCTTGTAATGTGCCATCGCGCCCATTGCCTCCATGTGCAAGGATTGGCGGCCCAGATTGTTGAGCGGATACCACAACGTGCGGTCATGGCCGCGCAGCCAGACGAACTGCGCGGGTGCCAGAACACCGCCTTCCTCCCGCGCGGTGTTGAGCGCGCGTATAAGAACGGTCGTTTCCCATGCATGTTCGTTGCATTTTTTCAATGTCTTTTCGGCGAGTGATGCATTGCGGAGAACGGCTCTCGCCTCACGAAGAAGTTTTGAATTGATCCGAAGACCTCCCTTGTACGACCAGCATTGCGCCAGCCGTCCCAGCATCACATCGGAATCGCCGCGGCGGCGGGAAGCCTTTAAACAAAAGGCCGCAAGCAAAACCTGCTTGTACGGGGGAAGGCTTTTCGTTCCGCGCCAACGGGGCCCGAGCTGTTTTGCAAAGGCCCTGGCGGCCGCATCTTCGTTCAGTTTTTTTTCGACGCTCTGGATTTCGTTATACGCCACCCATTCTTCGGGGCCCAGAGCTTCGGCAAACAACGGCAATTCGGCCGGAACGTCGGCACCCGGCGGACGGGGCGGGAGTTTTCCGGGGTCGAAGTTGATGAAGGGCGATATGATCGGGAACATGTTGGCCTGTTTGCCGATCAGCGTGTTCAAATTGAATTTGCGGCGGTGTTCGGATCCCGGACCGCGGAATAAGGCCCAGATGCCAAAACAAAGCGTGACGGCGATGATGACCCACAAAAACGGCTGCATGGCCACGGTGCCGAGCATGCCCAGAAAATCATTGTTGATGTTTTCGGCGGGTATCCGTTTGGCGGCCACCATCATATCCGCGTAATTGATTGGGATGGATTTTCCTTCGACCGGGTTGTACCAGTCCACGGTGTAATCGTCATCCAGAAACCAGGACATGATCCACATTTCGCTATAACGCAGCCAGCGGATCGCGCTTCGAATCGCGACATGGTTGTAATACCAGATCAGGTAGCCGATACCTGCTGCAACGCAAAGCAGAATCCCCCATCCGAGGGCGACTTCGGAGCCTGTACTTTTTTGATCGGCCATGGATTTCCGTTACGCTAAGGCGGTTTGTGTTACGTGCTTCTAATTTAACAGGAATTGGGCGTTTTTTACAAAAAATAATATGCGCAAAAAGGGGGCTTTGCGCGGATTTAAAAAAAAGCTATGGCCAAGGGGGTGTTTTTTGCTAAACATCGGTACAGCTTGTGGGAAGGACGGGTGAAAACCCGCCTGTTTATGGGCCAAAACCTTAACCATTTCCCATAACTGGTTAACGATCATCAATGTGCCGGCATAGCTCAGCGGTAGAGCAGCGGTTTTGTAAACCGAAGGTCGGGAGTTCAATCCTCTCTGCCGGCACCATTTCCTTAAAATTTACAGTTTCAGCGCGTTGAAAACATCGGCCTCGATTTTCGGCTCCACGGATTGCATATCGGAAAGCGCGAGTTCATCGAGACGGCAGTTTTTGCTTTCCGCGATTTTGACGATCTTGCCCGTCACATGATGTGCTTCGCGGAAGGGCATATTCAAATGAATGACCAGCCAGTCGGCGAGGCGTGTTGCCGTTGAAAATCCGCTGATCGCATCGTCCTTCATGCGCGCTGTATTGAATTCCATCCCTTCGATCATGCCGGTCATTGCCTTTAAACACAAAACCAGCGTATCGAAGGTTTCAAAGGTTGCGGCCTTGTCCTCTTGCATATCCTTGTTGTAGGTGAGAGGGAGTGCCTTCATCACCATCAACATTTGCATCAGGTTGCCGGTTACGCGGCCCGTTTTACCGCGTACCAGTTCGGCGGCATCCGGGTTCTTTTTCTGCGGCATGATGGAGGACCCGCTGGTGAAGGAATCCGGCAGGCGGACAAAGCCGAATTGTGCGGTGGACCACAAGATCAGCTCTTCGGCCAAACGCGATAGGTGTGTCATGCAAATGGAAGCGGCCGATAGGAATTCCAGTACGAAATCGCGGCTTCCCACCGCGTCCATCGTGTTGGTCATCGGGCCTTTAAAACCAAGCTCTTTTGCCGTCATGGTGCGGTCGATGGGAAACATCGTTCCTGCAAGCGCGGCAGACCCCAGCGGGCATTCATTCAAACGGTCTTTTGCATCGTCAAACCGGCCCGCGTCGCGGGACAGCATTTGAACGTAGGCATCCAGATGTTTATGGATGGTGACGGGTTGTGCCACCTGTAAATGCGTAAAGCCCGGCATTGGATCGTGTTTGTGTGTCTTGGCTTTAGAGGCCAGAGTGTTTTGCAATTTCAAAAGCTGTTTTTCAATTTCGCCGATTGCATCACGCATCCATAAACGGAAATCGGTTGCGACCTGGTCATTGCGGGAGCGTGCGGTATGAAGTTTTCCGCCCACCGCGCCGATCCGTTGGGTCAGATGATGTTCGACATTCATGTGAATGTCCTCGAGCTCTTTGGTAAAGGTAATCTTGCCGGATTCAATATCCGCCAAAATCCCTTCAAGGCCCGCAATGATCTGTGCGCTTTCATCTTTTGTGATAATGCCCGTGGTACCAAGCATCCGCGCATGGGCAATGGAACCTGCAATATCCTGCGCATACAAACGCTGGTCCACGTCGATGGAGGCGTTGATATCTGTCATGATATCGGAGGGGGCGGCATCGAACCGCCCGCCCCACATCTGGTTGGCCGTTTTTTCAGGCGGCTTTGGCATTGTTCGCTCCACCCATTTTTTTCAGTTTGTTTTTAATGGCGGTGTAGGCTTTTAAACGGATCGCGTTGATCCGGATAAAGCCCGCCGCATCTTGTTGATCGTATCCACCCGCGACATCCATGGATGAAAGTTCCGGATCGTACAAAGACAATGCGGAAGAACGCGCGACCGGATAGGCGTGACCTTTGAGCAGTTCGACGGTGACAGAACCCGTGACGGTTTCTTGCGATTTATCCATGGCGGCCATAATCATTTCTTTTTCCGGGGAGAACCAGAAGCCGTTGTAAACCAGCGTCGATAGCTTGTCCGAAAGCATGTGTTTCAAATGCAGGACCTCGCGGTCGAGCGTAATGGCTTCTAAATCCGTGTGGGCGTTGTAAAGGATCGCGCCACCCGGTGTTTCATACACACCGCGTGATTTGATTCCAACAAACCGGTTTTCAACCATATCGAGCCGGCCCACGCCGTGCTTGTGGCCGTAGCTATTCAACATTTCAAAGAGTTTCAGCGGATCGGTTTCCGATTTTCCTGTTTTTTTGTCCGTGGCTTTGACCGGCATGCCCTTTTCAAAATCGATGACCAGATAGTCGGCCTCGTCCGGCGTTTTCAAAAGCGATGTCGTGTGCGAATAAACGCTTTCTTCGGTGATGGCGGAGGGGTCTTCTAAAATGCCGGCCTCGTGGGAAATATGCAGAAGGTTTTCATCCTCGGAATAGGGCTTGCTGCGTGATGCCTTGATTGGAATGCCGTGCTGCTCTGCATACTGGATCATATCGCTCCGGCCGCGAAAACGGGCGAGGAATTCGGCATCCTTCCATGGCGCAATCACCTTGATGTCCGGTTGCAGGGCGTAATAGGTGAGCTCAAACCGTACCTGATCGTTGCCCTTTCCGGTGGCACCGTGGGCGACGTAGGCGGCCCCTTCCTTTTGTGCGATTTCGATCTGCTTTTTTGCCGTCAACGGCCGTGCGAGCGATGTGCCGAGCAGGTATCTGCGTTCATAAATCACGCCGGCGGCAAAGGCCGGAAAGATGTAATCCGTCACCAGTTCTTTTTTCAAATCTTCGATGTAGATTTTGGACGCGCCGATTTTCAAGGCTTTTTCCCGTGCGGCCTCCATGTCTTCCTTCTGGCCGACATCCGCCATAAAGCAAATGACTTCATAGCCTTTTTCAAGCAACCATTTGAGAATGACGGACGTATCGAGCCCGCCGGAATAAGCCAGGACGATTTTTTTGTTTTCGGTTTTTGCGTTCATGTTTTTGTTCCTTGTATAAAAAATTAAAAATGGCTTGCGCCGCACAGGGGTTGATTGCGCGTCTTTTGAGGGGGTTTCGTTTTTGCCGGGATGGTTAGACAGCAGCCGAAATCACGCCAGAAGACGCGGGGGTACGTCGGCTGTTACGGCGGATCGGTTGGGCGGCTTGTTTTTGTGTCATGGGCATCAGGAAACACAAAAGCACGGCTTTTCGCAACATCATTTTTAAAAAGACGTGGTTTTTTTATTGCTTGTCACTGGAATGGCGATAGAGCAAAACTAAATGGCTGCCTAAAAGAAATATCAGGAGATTTTTATATGAAAACAGTGGCATATGGGGTCCAGACCCAAACTTCCCCCGTGGCACCCATGTCGATCAACCGGCGCGAACCGACCGCCCATGATGTGATGATCG
Organism: uncultured Micavibrio sp.; assembly: GCA_964423095.1. GTDB lineage: Bacteria > Pseudomonadota > Alphaproteobacteria > Micavibrionales > Micavibrionaceae > Micavibrio_A. The sequence goes on along the minus strand of CAYRDI010000040.1, from coordinate 9,730 downwards.
ATATTCTCTACTGCGGGATTTGCCATTCAGACATTCACATGGCGCGCAATGAATGGGGCGGGGGATCACTCTATCCCATGGTGCCGGGGCATGAAATTCTTGGCCGTGTGAGCAAGGTCGGTGCCAAGGTTACAAAATTCAAATCCGGTGATCTTGTTGGTGTCGGCTGTCTTGTTGATTCATGTCAAAGTTGCACCGAATGCCACGAAGGACTTGAACAATATTGTGACCATGGCGTTCTGACCTATGGTGCGCCGGATCCCAAACATGGTGGCGCTGTTACCTTCGGCGGATATTCCGAACGTGTGACGGTGGATGAAAAATTCGTTCTGCACGTACCGGAAAATCTGGATACGAAGGCGGTGGCACCGTTGCTGTGTGCGGGCATTACGCTTTATTCTCCGCTTCGTCATTGGAACGTGCAGCCGGGACAAAAGGTCGGCATCATCGGTCTTGGCGGTTTGGGTCATATGGGGGTCAAGTTGGCTGCGGCCATGGGTGCCCATGTTGTGATGATCACAACCTCGCCATCCAAGGCGGCCGATGCCCAAAAGCTCGGCGCGAAAGAAGTGCTGATTTCCAAAGATCCCAAAGACATGGAAAAGCACGCGAATAGCTTCGATCTGATCATCGATACGGTTCCTGTCCCGCATGACATCAATCCCTATATCGGTCTTCTGAAGCGCGACAAAACAATCGTGCTTGTCGGGCCGTTGGATCCTGTGGATGTTCACGGCGCGAATCTGATTTTAAAACGAAAACAGGTGGCGGGGTCGGTGATCGGCGGTATTGCGGAAACACAGGAAATGCTGGATTTCTGCGGCAAACACAACATCGTTTCGGATGTCGAACTGATCAAGGCTGATTACATCAACACGGCCTATGAACGAATGCTGAAAAGCGATGTGAAATATCGTTTTGTGATCGATATTGCATCGATGAAGGAAGCGGCGTAATCTTTGTCCGTTACTCTATAACAGAACGGATGTTGTTTATGCGCCTTCTATTTGCTTTTGCGCTGGCTTTTTTCTGGATCGTGCCTGCCTACGCCATTTCCGAAGAAACGGGGGACGGATATTCCACCCGTACGTTGGCCGATTATATCGCCAAATACGTGGATGTGCCGGCGGGGGCGACGGATTGGAAAGTCTTTGGTAAAACCAAGGAGATCGAGGTTGCCGGGCGCGATAAGGACGGGATGGATTTTGAATACCAGAAACCGGGTTTTACGGATGAGGTTAAAAAGCTGGATGGAAAAACCGTAAGGGTAAAGGGATTCATGTTTCCGTTGGAAGAAGACGAAGACCAGCATGAATTTCTGTTTGGCCCGTTTCCGGTCAGTTGCCCGTTCCATTATCACGTCGGCCCCGCATTGGTGATCGAAGTCCATACGGACAAGGACAAACCCGTCCCGTTTTCCTATGATCCCGTTACGATCGAAGGCACGCTGGAGCTTGTGCCGCTCGATACCGAAAACAGCACGTTTTATCGCTTGCGGAATGCGCAGGCGGTCAAGGGTTAAATCAAGGAAAAACTAAACGCGCTTGTCGAAAAGATTGTCGAGCGCGTGGGACATTTCATCGGCGGTTTTGATGGTCGCGATGTTTGCCTTGTACGTGATTTCGGCGAGCTTTAAATTGACCGCTTCTTCGGCCAGATCGACGTTCGGTGCGCCGACATATCCGTCAGTGTTGGCAAAGGGTGAATCGGGGGCGAAAGCGTTCACGAAGCCGGGTTGTTTGGGGACATTCGTGGCGGTAACGCCGCCGGTTCCATCGGTTTTTTGAATGGTGGTCAACGCGCTGTAGGGTTGGTTCGGGCTGGTTGGATCAAGCGATCCCGCGGACGAAGCATTCGCGATATTGCTTGCGCTCGCCTCGACCCGTTTGCTGGCCGCGAGCAGTCCCGACAAGGCGTTGGATATGGCACCAATCATCAGAATAAGGTACCATGGATTCCGTTAAGAGTTGTTTTAGATTTTTGCCGTTCCCGGAGACGATGATGTTAAGAGTTAACATATTGATTTTATTAGGTTTGCTGTGCGTCGGCTGTGCCGCACCGGCCTCTGCTGCGCAGTACTGGCCGCTTGGATGGTGGCCGGGGCACTGGGAATGGGCGGCCTATAAAAAGTTCAACCCCTATCTGGAAACCGGAAAACGCACCCAGAACCAGCAATGGGCCGGGGAAGACTGGTATGTGCAGGACTGGCTGGCGCAGAACAAGGATGCGTTCAAGCTGATCGATGGGTTCTATAAGGCCGATGTCTTGCGCGAACAAACGGATGAAGACGGCGTGCCTGTTCTAGTGGTCGGGACGAATTTCTATCGCCTGGGCGGGTTTGATCAACGCCGCATTCTGACCACGCTCGATGCCGTTTACGGGATCACGGACAGCGGTGAACATCCCGTGATAATTCTTCGTGACTGGTACACGAAAAAGGATGTCGGGTTGTTCACCAAAGATGGTTTGCAACTGGAATAGAGCTTCCATCGTTTCCGTTTTGCGGCGTTGCCTCTCTCCTCACGTAGGTTTACTACGCTTTCTCGCTTGCTGCGCCTTGCAAAAAAAAACGCTTTTTCTCTGCTAAATACCGGGTGCCTTTTGCACCTGTGCGCGGGCTTGCCGCGCGAGTCTTTGTTCGCGGAATATGATGAAGATGTTGGAAGCGATGACGATCGCCCCGCCGATGAAGATGGCGGTATCGGGCCATTCGTTCCAGAACATCCAACCGAACAGGGTTGCCCAGATAATACCGGAATAATTGAACACCGTGACTGTGGAGACTTCGGCATTTTTATAGGCGAGCGATAACAGGAATTGTGCCAACGCCCCCGTGATTCCGACACCCAGAATATAAGGAGTTTCGCCCCATGAAGGCATGGTAAACACGATAGGCATAGGGATCATGGATACGGCGGCACCGATCAACATGAAATAGAAGGTCACCGTTTCCGGCTTTTCGGTTTTTCCGAGCGCACGCAGGATGGTTTGCAACGTGGCATGCATGGTGGCGGCGGAGAGGGCGAGGACAACGCCGTGAAGATTGACATCCCCCGCACCGGGGCGGAGCATGACAATAACGCCCATAAATCCGATCAGCACCGCACTCCACCGGTATTTTCCAACCCGCTCCTTCAAAAAGAAAAAGCCGAGAATAGGAATGATGAGCGATGCCGTAAAAAGAAACGCCGTCGTTTCGGCCATCGGCATGGCGGCAAAGGCGGCGAAGGTGGTGGCAAGGCTTAATGTTCCAATCACGGAGCGGATGACGATACCGCGCGGGTTGGAACGTATGGTCAAAATGTCCCGTCTTCCAATCGCATAAACGACAAACAGCATGGGGAGCAACGCGATGACATTCCGGAAAAACGCGATTTCGATCACGCTGTGGTGTTCGGCCAATTTTTTGGCAAAGACATTCATCACGGCAAACATGAAAAACGCACCGATGGCGCAGGCCATACCAAGGGCCGGGTGGTCTTTGTGCAGCGGATGGATGGCGGTTTGGTCGGACATCGGGTTGTTTATATTCGGGTAAGTGTTTTTATGGTATAGTGGCAAAGCATAGGGCCCGTAAAGCATGATTTGAAAGAAACATGGAAAGCAACGGCATTACAAATAAAAACGGAGTTACGATCAAGCTGGCGCGGCTGAAGATATCCGGGCCGGATACGCCGCGCACCGGGGCATCCGGTTTAACAGACACCCAGCAAAGGTTGGTTGATCTGATTGATCTGTCCCCTGAAGCCCTGGCAAAAACAAACGCGCTGAAACGGGTGGATTCAAAATTACAAAGTTTTGCGGGGTTCTGGCGGCAGTTTTTCGGGGGGAGTGGTCACAACGCATCCTCCACATCCTATAAACCACAGTCCAGCAAGATCGATGTTGAATATATTACAAAAACCTTTTCGAAGGATTCTTAAACTGTAGTGAATGTGATCATGGCGTGCAGAAAAATAATTCTCTTGAACTCCATGGGCTTTCACGCGTTAGTACGTTAGTATAGGAAGAACAGGAGGTTTGTCATGACAACCCGCTTTAGAGTTTTTGCAGTCTATCTGGTCGTTATGGCGTGCCCAGTGGGTGCTTGGGCGCAAGACGCCGCCACGCCCCCGGCGACGGAGACATCACAGGTGCCGGTGGTGACGCCCGCGGTTCAGGCACCGCCCGTTGTTGTGCAAACGCCTTCCGTTACGGTGCAGACACCGGCCCCTGCCGCCCCTGTTGGCGAAACCTTCAAACCGCCGCATGATGCGATCACGGGCAAAGAGGTGACCAAGCCCGGTGAGTCCTATGATCCGCTCAAGGATAAAAAGAAAGAAGAAGAATCGTTGCGCGACCGCGTGCGAGCGAAAATGAAGGATTAAAAAAGGCCGGTTCAACCGGCCCTTTTTAGATCCCGGATGTCGATATCATGCGTGGCATGGTCTCCGGGATGACGGCAAGGCCGTCAGTTTTTGGCTTTGTCGACCAGCTTGTTTTTGCCGATCCAGGGCATCATGCCGCGTAAGCGTTCCCCGACTTCTTCAATGCCGTGTTCGGATTCAAGACGGCGCGTGGCTTTAAAGCTCGGCTGGCCGGCTTTGCATTCCAGCATCCAGTCGCGCGTAAAACGGCCCGATTGAATGTCGTCCAGAACGCGGCGCATTTCGGCTTTGGTTTCGTCGGTGACGATCCGCGGGCCGGTTTTGTAATCGCCGAATTCGGCGGTGTTGGAAATGGAATAGCGCATATTGGCCAGACCGCCTTCATAGATCAGATCGACGATCAGTTTGACTTCGTGCAGGCATTCGAAATAGGCC
>CAYRDI010000040.1:2813-4918 GCA_964423095.1 uncultured Micavibrio sp. | reverse complement strand
CCGGGGCATATCCCGCTTCGGTCAATGTTTCATAGCCCGCTTTGATCAGGGCGCACAGTCCGCCGCACAGGACAGCCTGTTCACCAAACAGGTCGGTTTCGCATTCTTCGCGGAAACTGGTTTCGATGATACCGGAGCGGCCGCCGCCAACAGCGGAGGCGTAGGCAAGACCGATGTCTTTGGCGGAACCCGATGCATCCTGATGTACAGCGATCAGGCAAGGAACGCCGCCGCCCTTCACATATTCGCCGCGCACCGTATGGCCGGGGCCTTTGGGGGCCACCATGAACACATCAAGGTCTTTGCGCGGTTCGATCAGATTGAAATGGACGTTCAGACCGTGCGCGAACGCGATCGCCGCGCCCTGTTTCATATTGTCATGCAGGGATTCGTAATAAATATCGCGTTGCAATTCATCGGGCGTTGCCATCATGATGACATCGGCCCATTTTGCAGCATCGGCCGGCGACATGGTTTCGAAACCTGCGTCTTTTGCTTTTTTGTTGGTGGCGGAATCGGGGCGCAGCGCAATGCGGACATTCTTGACGCCGGAATCACGCAGGTTTTGCGCATGGGCGTGACCTTGTGATCCGTATCCGACAATCACGACGTTTTTGTTCTTGATCAGGTTTACATCGCAATCCGCATCATAATAAACGCGCATCGATGTTTTCGGTGCGTCCGCATTTGCGGTTTGCGGTTTGGTTGCCAGATTGGAGCGGGCCATCGTTTTATCCTTTTGTCCTGTGGTTTAAGCATCGCTACAAAAGCATTTCGGGCCTGAAAAATCAACTTTTAAGGCACAAAAAAACCCCCGCATTGCGGGGGTTTGAAAGAATATTTCGGGTTTGGGTTACTGACCCATGCCGCTGGCGGCGGCATCTACCAGTTTCAGGAAATCCTGAAGATCGCCCTGAACCACACCGCCTTGTTTTCCGGATATATCCCCGTTGACGGAGAGCTGGTCCAGAATGGCCGTATGGCTGCTTTTGCCGATGCCCCATTGTTCGTTGAAAAGGCAAAAGGCAGGGAGCGGCGTTTCATCGAACGATCCCGTTTCCACATAGGTCAGGTTGATTTTGCGGTATTCGCCATCAACGGTGGTCTGTGCTTCACTGCCTGTCATTTTGACGTCCTTGACGGTGTCCGCGCCCATTTTTGCCATCAGGGCGGCTTCGCACCCCTTGGACATTTTGGCATCGGCCTGTTCCTGATTGACGCAACCGCCAAGGATAAGTGTCGATGCGGCAAGGGTAAGAAGAGCGAATTTTTTCATGATGCTTCCTTTGTTAAACTAAATGGCTTTGCCCCCGCGCGACATGGCGGCAACGCCGGTGCGCGATACGTCAATCATACCAAGACCGCGCATCAGGTCAACGAACGCATTGACCTTTTGTGAGCTGCCGGTGACTTCGAATACATAGGATTCATGGGTGGAATCAACCACGCGCGCGCGGAAAACATCGGCCGTGCGCAGGGCCTCGATCCGCTTTTCACCACTGGAATTTACTTTGACCAATGCCAGTTCACGTTCCACATGCGCGCCCTCTTGTGTCAAATCGGTTACGCGGTGTACGGGAACGAGGCGATCCAGCTGGTTTTTGATTTGTTCAATGACGGCGGGCGTTCCCGAACAAATGACTGTAATGCGGGAAAGATTGTTATCGTGATCCGTTTCCGCAACGGTGAGGCTTTCGATGTTGTAGCCGCGGCCTGAAAACAGACCGATCACCTTTGCCAATACGCCAGGTTCGTTATCGACCAGAACCGACAGAGTGTGTGTTTCAACCTGGATTTCCTTGGGGCCGATGCCGTAAACGCTTTGACCGACGGATTGTTTTTTCTTAACCATGTGAGGGATTTAAGAGGAAAGTCGCCACCCTGTCCAGTCGATTATCCAGTATTTTATTGACATAATCTAAAGATTGTAATAGTTGCCAAGGATCAAGAGGAAAAAACCATGACACAGGCCCCCCTTTTAGCGATTGCGCAAAAAAGCCTCTCCTTGGATAAATTTTTAAAGGCGGCGAAAAGCGGCGATGGCTCGGGCGTTTTACTCTTGGGGCGGGCAAGCAGGCCCTATGCTTTGGCTCTGCCTGCTTCTC
>CAYRDI010000040.1:0-2803 GCA_964423095.1 uncultured Micavibrio sp. | reverse complement strand
CCTCACAGCATAGCTACCCTGTCTTCTTTAGGGTGTATTGTTCACAACAGTCCTGCCTCTACGTTGAAAGCGCGCATGATGGATGAAGGTTTATTTGAAAAACGCGCAGCGATTGTGGCTACGCGTCATCAAAAACCTGCCTATGTTGTTGCTTCGCTCCATCTCGCGAATGCTTTGGGTGTATGCTTTTTAACCACGCCCGTGATCAATATCGAGAGGCCGTCGACCATTTACTACGTATTCGAAGATGCCGCAGGCGGGATGTCTTTAAAAAAGGACGAAGTGTGGACACAAAGAATCAGAAGCACTCTTCAATGTTTTCAGGCACCGAAAGTATAAAAGTCAGCGCGATGCAAATTCTGGCGCAGGTTTGCGGATTGGAACCGGAAACATGTGCGGCCCGGCGTCCAGAAGGCCGATTTCCTTGAATTTGTCGTGAACGTCCATTTGGTTCATCGCCGTGTAGGCGTTGCTGGCCGAATAGCTGGCCATCGCCAGAAAAAAGGCGAATCCCCATAACATCACTTTGGTTCCCATGACACGTCTCCTTTGTTTTTTTCCTTATGCAGGATCAACAAAGCAGACATGAAATGGTTCCAATAAAGCTGCGATTACACCAGCTTCTTGTCGTATTTCGATGGGTCGGCGGCAAGGATCATTTCGTTGTGCGCCTTGCCGGACGGAATCATCGGGAAACAGTTTTCCTTTTGATCGACGCAAACATCGACGATCGTGACCTTGTCCGTCTTCATCATTTTTTCGATGACGTCATCCAGTTCGGCCGGCGTCGTCGCACGCAGGCCGATACCGCCATAGGCTTCGGCCAGCTTGACGAAATCGGGGAGGCTTTCCGTATAGCTTTGCGAGTACCGCTCACCATGGAGCAATTCCTGCCACTGGCGAACCATGCCCATCCATTGGTTGTTCAGGATAAAAATTTTGACCGGCAACCGGTATTGCACGGCGGTGCTCATTTCCTGAATGTTCATCAGAATCGAGGCTTCACCGGCCACATCGATGACCAGCGCGTCCTTGTGTGCCATCTGCACACCGACAGCCGCCGGAAGACCGTACCCCATCGTGCCCAGCCCGCCGGAGGTCATCCAGCGATTGGGTTTGTCAAAGGGCAAAAATTGCGCGGCCCACATCTGGTGCTGGCCGACTTCTGTCGTGATATACGTCTCGCGCTTGTCTTTTTTGATGGCGTCACGAAGGCGTTCCAGCGCGTATTGCGGTTTGATCACGTCTTTTGATTGTTTGTATTGCAGGCATTTGACGTCCCGCCATTCATCGATCTGTTTCCACCACGCGGCCATTGCGGCTTTATCGGCCTTGTACCCCTTGGCCTTCCAGACCTTGTGCAGGGCTTCGATGGCCTTGTACGCATCGGCAACGATGCCCAGATCGACATGGACGTTCTTGTTGATCGAAGAGGGATCGATGTCGATATGGATTTTTTTGGAATGCGGGGAAAAACCTTTGAGCGCACCCGTTACACGGTCGTCGAACCGTGCGCCGATGCAAATCATGACATCGCAATCATGCATGGCCCAGTTGGCCTCATAGGTTCCGTGCATGCCGAGCATGCCGAGCCATTGTTGATCGCTTGCCGGAAATGCACCAAGACCCATCAAGGTAGAGGTGATGGGAAAACCCGTTTCTCGTACCAATTTCGTTAAGGCTTCGGAGGCTTTCGGCCCCGCATTGATGACGCCGCCGCCGGTGTAGAAAACCGGTTTTTTCGCCGATGCAATCATCTCGATCGCGTATTCGATCGCTTCCATATCCGGTTCGGTGCGCGGCTGATAAAAATGCATCTGCGTATTGTCTTTATCAACATAATTGCCTTCGGCAAACTGGATGTCCTTAGGCAGGTCGATCAGCACCGGGCCGGGGCGGCCGGAGCGCGCAACGTGAAAGGCCTCATGCAAGATTTGCGGCAATTCCTCGACCGTTTTGACAAGGTAGTTGTGTTTCGTACAGGCACGCGTGATGCCCGTCGTATCGGCTTCCTGAAACGCATCGGTGCCGATCAGAAAGGTGGGCACCTGACCGGAAATGCAGACCATGGGGATGGAATCCAACATCGCATCGGTCAACGCGGTCACGGCGTTCGTGGCACCGGGGCCGGATGTGACCAGACAGACACCGACCTTGCCGGTAGAACGTGCATAGCCTTCGGCCGCATGGCCCGCGCCCTGTTCATGGCGGACCAGAACATGTTTGATTTTATCCTGTTGGTGAATCGCATCGTAAATGGGAAGAACCGCACCCCCCGGATAACCGAAGATCGTATCCACGCCCTGTTCGGCCAGAGCCTCCAGCACCATCTGCGCACCCGTCATTTTGCGGGTCTTTGCGGTGGGGATGGCCGCGATATTGCTTTCGTTCTTGGCGGCCGTGTTTTTGGCGGTCACAGTTTTCATGATCGGTCGTTCCTTCAGACAACAAAGCCGGTTTGGGGCTGCCAAACGCGGCTTTGAATGGTTGCACATTGGAGGTCTGTGTAATTCTTCTTCATTATGGTCATAATATTTGTGCGAATGCAAAAGAAACGTAAGATTCTTTCAAAAAAAGCAACAAAATTATAACGATAATCTGTAAATTGCATAACATCCATTCCTTTATTGCATAACCTTCGTCCATTCACATCACGGCAAAACCAATAAAAAACGCTCCGGAAGGGGATCTTCGGGAGCGCTGGTCTGCTTTGACGTCGTGTCGTGTCAGAGCGGCAGCGCCTCCCGAAGGAGCACCACAAGCACGAGCACCAGAATGTTCAAAGACTTTTGCATGGCACAAA
>CAYRDI010000039.1:822-20081 GCA_964423095.1 uncultured Micavibrio sp. | reverse complement strand
CATGTTGGTAGCGATGGTCACGCCGCCCGGGCGTCCGGCCTGCGCCACAATATAGGCTTCTTGTTCGTGGTGGCGGGCGTTCAGGACGTTGTGTTTGATTTTGCGTTTTTTCAAAAGCTCGGATAGCAATTCCGATTTTTCAATGGATACCGTCCCAACCAGGACGGGCTGCTTGCGTTCTGCGCATTCGTTGATCAGATCGACGATCGCTTCGTATTTGTCGGCAATGGATTTATAAATCTGGTCGTCATGATCGGCGCGTGCCACGGGCCGATTGGTCGGAATGTCGATCACGCCGAGATTGTAGATTTCACCAAATTCCTGCGCTTCGGTCAATGCGGTGCCCGTCATACCGGCCAGCTTCGGATACATCCGGAAATAATTCTGGAAGGTGATGGAGGCCAGAGTCTGGTTTTCGTTCTGAATTTTGACTTTTTCTTTTGCTTCCAGAGCTTGATGCAGACCTTCGGAGTAACGGCGGCCTTCCATCATCCGGCCCGTGAATTCATCGATGATGATGACCTTGCCATCCTTGACAATGTAATCCGTATCGCGGGCGAACAATTTGTGGGCACGCAGTGCCTGATTGACGTGGTGAACCAACGCGATATTGGCGGCATCATATAGGTTACCGCTTTCCATGATGCCTTTTTCCTGAAGCAGTTCTTCAACGCGCTCGTTTCCTTCTTCGGTCAGGGAAACCGCGCGGGTCTTTTCGTCTTTTTCGAAATGTTCGGGGCCGAGCAGGGGGATAATCTGGTCAACCTTCACGTACATTTCCGTGGAACCTTCGGACGGACCGGAGATAATCAACGGCGTCCGTGCTTCATCGATCAGGATGGAGTCCACCTCATCCACGATGGCATAGTTGAAGGGGCGTTGGACCATCTGGGTCAGGTTGAATTTCATATTGTCGCGCAGGTAATCGAACCCGAATTCGTTGTTGGTCCCATAGGTGATGTCAGCGGCGTATGCGTCTTTCTTTTCCATGTCCGACATATTGGCGACGATGACGCCGACGGTTAGGCCGAGGAATTTATAAACCTGCCCCATCCATGCGGAGTCTCGTTTGGCCAGATAATCGTTGACGGTGACGACATGCACGCCTTTTCCGCTTAACGCGTTTAAGTAAACAGGCATGGTGGCAACAAGGGTTTTTCCTTCGCCCGTCCGCATTTCGGCAATCTTGCCTTCGTGCAGGACCAGTCCGCCGATCAACTGCACATCGAATGGCCGCATCCCCAGAACGCGCCTGGAGGCTTCACGCACCGCCGCGAAGGCTTCGGGGAGAAGGGAGTCCAGCGTTTCACCTTTTTCAAGGCGCGCACGGAATTCTGCTGTCTTCCCCTGCAGTTCGGAATCGCTAAGTGCGGCAAAATCGCTCTCCAGCGCGTTGATCGGGTCAATCCTTCCCTGAAGGCGTTTTAAGGCCCGCTCGTTGGAGGAGCCGAAGAGTTTCAGGGCAAGATTCATCAACATGTCGATCATTTCCAATAAAACGCCCGCCATGGCGGGATGAGAGGGTTTTTAATAAGTCCCCCTGATATAAGCCGCAAAGCCCGCAGCGTCAATTTCTAAAGGGGTATAAAAACCTTTCATACCCGCGCTTTGTGCGGGGTTGTGGCCATAGCTTTGCCACAATCCGCGCCCTATGTTTTTTCGGTTGCCCTTTGGGCCGCGCTATGCACAATGGGCGTCCTGAAATAAAGCCTGACAAAGGATCAAGGAAAATGTCTGAAACAAAGTCCAATTTGCCCATCGCTATCGGTGTGGTTGCCCTTCTGGTCGTTCTTGGCGGAACGGGATACTTTTTCTCCAAGAATATGAAAAAGGATGGGGCGGAACAAGCTGCCCAAACGTCCGCTCCCGCATCATCGGAGGCTACAGCGGCCAACAATGCCGGTGAACCCGCCGCAACGCCCGAAGAAGCCGATGAAACAACAAAGGCCGCACAGGCCGCGGGTGATTTCAATGGCATCCCCGTCAAGCCTGGCAATCCGGTCGTCGCAAAGGTGGATGGTCAGGACATTACGCGTGTCGATGTTTTCCGTTACATCAAAATGATGCCGGCGAATGTTCAGCAATTGCCGCCGACCACGGTTTATCCGCTGGCTCTGGAACAGGTCATCAATACCCGGATGGTGCAGAACAAAGCCGACAAGGCCGGTCTGGAAAACGATCCGGAAGTTACAAACCAGCTTGCGCTTGCAAAGCAACAGATCATCCGTGGTGTGTATATCCAAAAGGAACTGGATAAACAGATTTCGGATGCGGACTTAAAAGCCAAATATGACGAAGCTATTGGCAAACAGCCTGCGACGGAAGAAATCGAAGCATCGCACATCCTGGTCGATGACAAGGCAAAAGCCGAAGACATCATCAAAAAACTCGAAGGCGGTGCTGATTTTGCCAAACTCGCGGCAGAATTTTCCAGCGACCCGGGTAACAAGGACAAGGGCGGCGAACTGGGTTGGTTCAGCAAGAACGACATGGTTCCGGCTTTTTCGGAAGCGGCATTTTCTATCAAGCCCGGCGAAATTTCCAAGGAACCTGTTGAAACGCAATTCGGCTGGCACGTGATCAAAGTGCAGGACAAACGCGAACGCGCCAAACCGACCTTTGAAGAAGTCAAGCCGATGTTGCTCACGGAAATGCGCCGTGAAAAACTGGAAGGCATGCTCGATCAATGGAGAAAGACGGCCAGCGTCGAACGCTATGACATCAATGGTGATGCTCTGAAGGGCGGTACGAACGAAGTAGCACCTGCCGCCGGCGAAACACCGCAACAGCAGCCCGCTGCGGCCGAGTAGCAATGAACTGTCTTGAAGCTCTGGAAAAGCCCCGGTCGGAAACTCCGCCGGGGCTTCCCTTATTGTTGGTGGCGGCCGCCGCCTTGATGGACAAGGATGGGCGTGTGCTTGTGGCACAACGCCCCGAAGGAAAACCTATGGCGGGCCTTTGGGAGTTTCCGGGCGGTAAGGTGAAGGAGGGCGAAACACCCGAATTCGCCCTCTGCCGTGAAATCGAAGAGGAGTTGGGGATCGAGGTGCGCGAATGTTGTTTTACACCCATTGCGTTCGCGTCCCATTCCTATGCGGATTTCCATCTGGTGATGCCGCTCTATGTCTGTCGGATGTGGAAAGGGATTGTGACCCCGCGTGAAGGCCAGGCGGTGAAATGGTCGGCCATCCGCGATCTGTATAAATTGCCGATGCCCGACGCCGATGTGCCGTTAATCGCGCAATTGCTTGAAAGGGTTTGATCCTGTGATCCCGTCCGCTTATCAGCTCCGGTCTTTTTACAAAACGCTCGGCGGGCGTATTGTACGGCGTTTGATCCGTGAAAAGATTATCGCCATGTGGCCGGATGATATTCGTAGCGCGCGTGTAATCGGCGCGGGTTATGCGGCACCGTATTTAAAGAGATTCAAAGAAGATGGGGCCGAACGTGTTCTATGCATCATGTTTTCCGGCCTTGGCGTTCATCACTGGCCGGACGATGAAGACAATCTAACCTGTCTGACGGACGAAGTTGATTTGCCGTTTGAAACCAATTCCGTTGATCGCATTCTGTTGATCCATTCATTGGAATTCACGGGTTTTTTAAAACCGGCTTTTGAAGAATTTTGGCGCGTTCTCAAAAGCAACGGGCGCATTTTGGTGGTTGTTCCCAACCGTATGGGATTCTGGGCGCGCGCGGTGTGGACGCCGTTCGGGCGCGGCACGCCATATTCGGCAGGGCAGGTGGAAGAGTTTTTAAAAGAAAACCTGTTTATCCCCGAAGCCACCGATTATGGCCTGTTTATCCCGCCCTTTAAATCGCAGACCTTGCTCCGTTCCGCGGGGTTATGGGAGAAAGTCCTGCACAAGGTTTTTCCGGCGATGGGCGGGCTGGTGTTTGTCGAAGCCTCCAAACAAATCTATGCGGGAACGCGCGCCGTGCGCACCGACGGCTACCGCGTGAAAAAAACAGCCGTTGAACCGGAGGCGGTTTAAATGTTCAAAAGAGTATTGTCGACTATTGTTGATATATACAAGTCACTGCCAAGTCCACCGCGGGTTTATTATACAGAACTTGCGCCCAGAGGGCCTTGCGATGTTGATTTTTCGGCACCTCCTTTGCGACGTTCTTTAAAAAATACCGTTATGTCGGGTGGTGTTCCCACCAAATATGATTGGGTTGGAAGAGTTCCTGATTCTTCATTTAAAGAGGATGGAATATTGCGTGGTGATTTGGTGCTTTTTTTAAATACCCCGATTGTGGGATTTAAACCACGTTTACACAGTTATGTTCTGGTGCCACCCATAGATTGCCCTGATATTAATACGGGTTGGGGGCAGCTTGTTAGGATTAAGGAAGTAAACAATAACATACTCGGTGTGAGCTCAAGAACAAACGATGCAGAAATCTGTGCAAGCATTTCATGTTCGCGGGTCTTTGCATTAGCGGTGGGCTTGGCAACTCCCATGCGCGTTTTTAGACATCCTCCTTGCGAACTCGTTCGATTTCCGGCACTTGAAAATTAACTTAAAGCCCCAGAGGATTGTTCGGATCGATACCGTCCATAAACGGCTTTTTGCGATCGACGTTTGTGACCTGATAGACAAGGCCGACCCATGAGCCCACGGCGGAACGTGCACTGTCCGCCCATGTGTTATCGAGCAAACCATGGATAGTTTCTTCGGGAAATTCGCCGGATTTTCCTTCCAGAACATCATTTTTAAAGGCAGCAGCAATTTCCTTGGCCCGGTCGTTGAAATAATGTTCGGGGAAAGGGGGATAATCCGGCCGTTTGCGTTCCATATAATTTGTAACCTCGCGACGGTATTCTTTCAGAAGGCTGAAAATGTCGTATTCCGGATGGCCTTGAAAACAGACGAGCCGTAAGCCGTCCTTGCTGGTGGCCAGATGGACGCCGGCCTCCGGACTTTCGACCAGAATGCGCATGCCGGCCTTTTCGAATTGTCCGCGTGTAATTTCGGAATAACGGGAATGGGGGACATCGAACACCGTGTTCATACCCTTTACAATCGGGTGTTCCGGTTGCATGACCTTGTGACGGTAAACGCCCCAGCGTTTGTCATCACGCCACATCGGCTCCTGCCCGTAGGAATAGGTGAGGGCGGCATGGCTGGCCAGGCATGAACACAGGGTGGACGTTACATTCTCGTAACTCCACGCCAGAATCTCTTTCAGCGGCCCCCAGAAAGATTCATCGCTGACATGCGGGTTGGTTTCTTCGTTCGCGCCCGTGATAACCAGCGCATCCAGCCCCTCCGCCTTGATCTTTTCCAAAGGTTCGTAATAGGTAGCGATATGCTTTTGTGCCGCCTCCCCTCGGGCGACGATGGGGAGGGTAAAGGGGTGAAGGTGGATTTGCACAATCCGGTTCGATTCCCCGATCAGGCGGAAAAACTGCCGCTCGGCGGCCTCCAATGCCGCGTCCGGCATCATGTTAAGAAACCCGATATGAAGTTCGCGGATATCCTGATGGCTGGCGCGGTCGGCATCGATGACCTGGCGGCCTTCGACGGCGAGCCGGTCAAACGTGGGAAGGCTTGAATTGCGGATCAATGGCATGGAATTGATTTTCCTTTGTATTCCTTGTAAAACTGTGCCGAAACACCCTTATATATCAACGATAGTGCATTCGTCCATTATGTCCGACAAGACCGCCTCCGCCTCTCCAAAGCCCTATAATTCCCCCGCTCTTGACGAAATTCGCAAGAAAATCGACGAACTGGACAACCGTATCCATGACACGTTGATGGAACGGGCCGAACTGGTCTTGAAGGTCGGGGAAGAAAAGCGGAAAAACAACATCCAGATTGTTCAACCCGCAAGGGAAGCCCGCATGATCCGCCGACTTTTGTCCCGCCATAACGGGTCCTTGCCGCAAATGGCGGTGGTGCGGATCTGGCGCGAGCTGGTGGGGGCCGTATCCTTGTTGCAAACGGGATTAAAGGTTGCCATTGCCTTGCCGGACGGACAGACGGAGTATTGGGATCTGGCGCGCGATTATTTCGGAAGCTGTCTGCCTTTTCAAAAAACGCCCACGGCGTTATCCGCCATCGCGGCCGTGCGGGAAAACAAAACCACATTCGCCGTTGTGCCGTGGCCGGAAGAAGAGGATGAGCAACCGTGGTGGACCTATCTGGCAACAGGAACCCAGGACGAAATGAAAATCATCGTTGGTCTTCCCTATGGCAAAGATCCTGCCAACCCCAACCCCGATTTTCGCGCGCTCGTCGTATCACGGGCAGGTTTTGATTCATCGGGTGATGACAATTCATTCTTGCTGATTCAATGCGCACCGTCCGTATCGCGTGCCCGTCTGGTCGATGTGGCAAAAAAGGCGGGGATCAGTGCCATCGGGCTTTTTTCCAAAAGAAATTCCAGTGGTGCGGGGCCGACGATTCATTTGATGGAAGTCGAAGATTTCTTTGAAAAAGGTGATCAACGTCTGGATACCCTTTTGGATGGCTTGGAAGACAACGGGGCTTCGGTTGTCTGTATCGGCGGTTATCCTGTTCCACCCAGTTATGAGCGGAGCATAAAACCCGCGGCCGCCGTTTCCAAAAAGGCGGCATCATGAAATTCAAACCCAATCCGGGCATACTTGACATCGCACCCTATGTCGGCGGTGAAAGCAAGGCGGACGGCGTTTCCCGGATCATAAAACTCTCCTCCAACGAAAACCCTTTTGGCGCGAGCCCGAAGGCTCTGGAGGCGTTGTCGCGCGATCTTCATCTGGAAAAATATCCGGATGGAAACTGCACGGAATTGCGCGACGCAATCGCGGAAAAATTCGGTTTGGAAAAAGAGCGGATTGTGTGCGGTGCCGGGTCGGATGAAATCATCGGCCTGCTTTGCAAATCCTATATTGCGCCGGGCGATGAGGTGATCTACGCAGCGCATTCCTTTTTGATGTATGGTATTTACGCCAAAACCTGCGGTGCTGTGACCATTGAGGTTCCGGAGAAAGATTTGACGCCGGACCTGGATGCCATACTGGCGGCGGTCACGGACAAAACGCGGATTGTTTTTTTGACCAACCCGAACAATCCGACGGGCAGTTTCAACAAACCATCCGATATTCGTGCGTTTCGTCAAAAGCTGCGCGGGGACGTGTTGCTCGTGCTCGACGATGCGTATGCCGAATACGCATCGGCCAGCGATGGATATGAAGACGGATACGCAATGGCAAAGGATGCCGACAACATCGTTGTTATACGCACCTTTTCAAAAATTTATGGACTTGCGGGGTTGCGGCTCGGATATGGATACTGCCCTCTGGAAGTCGCGGATGTTTATCACCGCGTGCGCGGGCCGTTCAATGTTTCGGTGCCGGCGCAAATTGCGGGCATTGCGGCCCTGCATGACGATGCGTTCCTGACCCGGTCGATCCAACACAACACCGAATGGCGGGCTTGGACGGCGAATGAACTCTCTTCCAACCGGTTGAAGGTCTGGCCATCGGCCGGAAACTTTGTTCTGGTAACCTTTGATTCCGCCGCTGCGGCGGATCAATGCCGGCAGTTTTTAAAGACCCGTGGGATTATCGTCCGCCAGATGGGGGCTTACAAATTGCCCGAATCCTTAAGGGTTTCGATCGGTACGGGCGAAGAAATGCAGCTTGCCTGTGCCGCGATAAAAGAGTATCTAGGATCGCTATGACCATCCTGCCGACCATATCCGGCCTCTATGCCGTCCGTTATTATGCCCTTTAGGGCAGGATTCTTATTGTTTTCAAACAACATTTGTCATTATTTAAACCAATACCTTAATGAAGGGGCATAACCCTATGTTTAAACAAATTACAATTATTGGATTTGGGCTGATCGGTTCTTCCATCGCCCGCGGTATCCGTCAAAACAACCTCGCGCAACGTCTTGTTTGCGCCGATCTTTCCCGCGATGTATGCGAAACCGTGCAACGTCTCGGCCTTGCCGATGAGGTCACGACCGATCTGGCCAAGGGCGTGCGGGGTAGCGATCTGGTCATCTTGTCCATTCCCGTGGGGGCTATGGCGGCGGTGGCGGAACGTATCGCGCTTGCTCTAATGCCGGGGTGTATCGTTACAGATACAGGCTCGGTCAAAACATCCGTGATGCAGACGTTGCAACACAAACTTCCTGCAAAGGTGCATGTAATCGGCGGTCATCCGTTGGCAGGGACGGAAAATTCGGGTCCCGAATCCGGTTTTGCCGAATTGTTCGTCAATCGTTGGTGCGTTCTGACGCCCTTGCGCCATACGGAATTGACGGCCGTCGAAAAAATGACGGTGTTCTGGGAGGCTCTTGGCTCCAACATCGAAATTATGGATCCGGAACATCATGATCTTGTGCTTGGCATCACATCCCACCTGCCGCACCTGATCGCCTACACCATCGTCGGTACGGCCACCGATCTGGAGGAAGATTTAAAGGGGGAAGTGATCAAGTTTTCTGCCTCCGGTTTTCGGGATTTCACGCGGATTGCGGCAAGCGACCCCGTTATGTGGCGCGATGTGTTTTTGAACAACAAGGATGCCGTGCTGGAAATCCTCCAACGCTTTACCGAAGATTTGACCGCCATGCAAAAGGCAATCCGCAAGGCGGACGGGGAGTTTCTTTATCAACGGTTTAAGGAAACGCGGGACATCCGCCGTGCGATCATAGACGCAGGCCAGGCGAACTATGTTTATCCCAAACAATCTCCGGAAGCTGGAGTACCTGAAGCGGTCCCACCGTCAGCATCCGGTTCTCGACGCTGACCGTCATTGTCACTGTTTTCTCTTTCGTTTTTTGATCAATGTGGGAAAACCGGTTGAGAATGGTCATACCGATGGCCCCCGGAAAGGGTTCGATCAATCCTTTGTCTATTTGTGATTGAATGAACAATTCATAATCGCGGATCGTGCTGTCCAGATGGAAGACAGGTTGTAAATCAGTATCGATTGTGAGCAGCCCGTTTCCTTCGGCTTGCAGTTCATCCTTCACCATACGGTATCTGCGGATGTCAATTTTACCATCCCTGTTTTTCCAATCTAGCAAGTCATCATATTCCAGACTGCGGGGCAGGGTGTATGGCACAATAATATCCGCCGACAGGTCTGTTAAATGCCAGATGGCAGGGTTTGCAATCCCGTCGAGCGATATGCCTTCGGGAAATGAGATATGAACGCGCATTCCCGGTACGGGATAGCCGCGCAGCACCATCTTCGGAAATTCAATCAGCGCATTTCCAGTCTGAATGCCACCTTCGTAGCGCGCTTCGGGGACGAACGGAAAGTTTCCAAGTGTTGGTTTGGGGCCAAGAAACCGCACGCCGTTCTTGTCCGCATTGGTATAGGCACGGTCAATTTCACGCTTGAACCAGTTTGCGCTGTAAAACCACAGGCCGACATAGGCGGCAATCAACGCAAAAGACAAAAGAGCAAAAAGAATGTTTCTTTTTTTGGTCATTTCATGTTCGCAAGGGCTTCTTCGGCAAGCCTTTTGGATGCGGGTTCGATAGTGGATTCCAATTTCTTCATGACATCCGCCAGAGAAAGTCCCGGTTCAATGGGCGGCAAAAATTCAAACACAGCCTTGCCAGGCTTCTTCCAAAAAGCGTTCTTGGGCCAGAACACGCCGCTGTTGATGGCAACAGGCACGATCGGCATGTTCAATTCGACGTAGAGCTTTCCAATGCCGTTCTTATAAGGTTTTTGTTCCGTGCTGGTATCGATGGTCACACGCGTTCCTTGCGGAAAAATAACGATCGGACGTTTTTGATCCTTAACACGATGTGCGCCGGTAAAAAGTGAATTCACGGCATCGGCCCTGTTGCCTCGGTCAATCGCGATGGTGCCAACCTTTTTCAAAAACCATCCGAACAGGGGAAGGGATAAAAGCTCTTTTTTCAAGATGATCGCAGGGTCGTTAAATAGAAGATATAGCTTCATCGTTTCGTAAGCGGATTCATGCTTGCATCCGATCAGGCAGGATGTGCCCGGCGCTGGTCGGTACTGTTCCCCTCGAATTTCGTAATCAAGCCCAAGAATGTATTTTTCGAGAATATGTGCACCTTTTTGATACAGCCATGAAACCCAGACCGCGCATCCGCGTGGCATCAACAAGGCGGGCAGCATGCTGATGCAGACAAACGGAGTCCACACCAGATAGAAAAGAAAATTGAAAATAAGGCAGCGAAGCGCGGTCATACAGGGCTCTTTTTGTTCAAGGACGGGTTTTTATGTAGCAGGTCGAAACGAAGCCATGTGGCAATGAATTTGTTATATTCCGAAAATGTCAGGGGCCAGAACTGTTCTTTCCACGGCTCAAAATCATCCGGCGTCACGGGGTGTTTGTATATCACCAGATCGGGAATTTTTTGATGAAAGATCAAAAGCGAGCGCGCCATGTGGTAATTCGATGTAACGAGCCGTACAGAATGGATATTGTTGCGTCGTATCCATTCTTCGCTTTCGATGGCGTTTGTTGCTGTATTGTCCGCCGTATAGCCAAGCGTGATCTTGGGAAGGATTTCTTCTTTTCTTCCTTTCCAGAGGGCGATCAGTTCTTCGGGTTTTACTTTCGGGTTTACGCCGGAAATGAAAAGATATTTGGCTTTTTGATCCTTTATCAGATCGAGCCCAGTATTCACACGGTTTCCTCCGCCGGTCAGAACAATGATGGCGTCAGTTTTCGCCTGTAAATCATGCGGCTTCATGGAAACCACGTTGGCGGAAAACCATACCCAGCCGATACCCCAGAAAAGCAAAAGGGTCAAAAGTGCGGTCAGGCAATAGGCAAAAAGTTTGAAGATCATAATGATTGTTCTTTTATGGCATTTTGGTCAAAACGCGCAAAACCGTCCACCGCGCTGTTGCCATGGCAAGCAGGGCAACAGGTACCGGCAGCAAAACCAGCATAATCTTTTGAATGTCGCCGAGCCGGAAATCGGGCACCAGATTGACACCCATGCGTCCAGCGATCAGGCCGATGATAAAAAGAAGGATACCGCCGCAAACAACGCCGAGCGCGCCACCCTGTAACGATAGAAGCATCGTGTGACGTTGTATTTGTTTTGCAATATAGGAATCCGATGCGCCCATCAGGTGAAGAAGTTCCAGCTCTTCCTTGTTTTCCGACAGTTTTGACCTTACGCCTCCGGCAACGGCCACCAATGTGGTCACGCCGATGACAAGGCCGAGCAGGATGGCCGCGAATTGTAATGCACCTGTAAAGCGCACGACATCCGAAAGCCAACCTTCATGCGTATCGATCTTTGCTTGCGGTGCGACTTCACGGATCTTGTTTTCAAGGGCCGCAATGTCCGGCGTTGCATCCTTTTCAAACGTCACGGAAATCAGGCCGGGAATGGGAATGGAATCCATCACCATATCTTCGCCCAGCCAGGGGGATAGGAGTTTTTTGACTTCCTTTTCTTCGGTGATACGGGCCTCTTTCACATCCGGTTCCTGTGACAAAACCTGCGCCGCGTTGTCGGTCATATCACGCACGATGCCGGGATTAATGATGTTGCCGTCGGAATCGGCGGCGGGAATTTCAACGCTGATCTTTCCTTCCAGCCCGTCCGACCACCGTTTTGTCATGGCATGCAGGGCAAAAGAAGCAGAAAGGGCGAGCATGCCCAAAATGCACATCAGGCAAATCAGAAGCCGCAAGAAGGTGTTTGTCGAACTGTTGCTGAGCGGTAAATCGTAACGGCGTGTGTCTTTGGCGACGCCCAGAACGCGTTCGCGTTGAAACGGGTTTTTAAAACGTGGCGGTAGTTTCATCAATAAACCCCTTCCAGCCTTTGGCGAAGTTCCGCATCGCTCGCGGTTTTGCGGGTCGGTCCTTCGATACGCAGATGCCCCTTTTCAAGGATCAGGCGTTTATGTCCGAATTTGTTGATAATGCCCATATTGTGGGTAGCAATCACAACCGTCGTTCCCATGCGGTTGAGTTGGTCGAAAAGGGCCATCAACCGGAACCCAATGTCATCATCCAGGTTACCGGTGGGTTCGTCCGCCAGAAGAAGGCGCGGGCGCGTAATCACCGCGCGGGCAATTGCCACGCGTTGTTGTTGCCCGCCGGACATGGTGTTGGGTAAAACGTGCTTGTGATCGCCAAGGCCGACCCAATCGAGCAATTCGCCGACATTGTTCCGGATTTCTTTTTCCGGGCGGCCCTGAATGCGAAGCGGCAAAGCCACGTTATCGAAGGCCGACATGTGGTTCAAAAGCCGGAAATCCTGAAACACCACGCCGATCCGTTGCCGGACGGCGGCCAGTTGGTCGCGGTCGAGTTCGCCAAGGTTTTGTCCGAACATCCTCACGAGGCCACGCGTGGGCATCCGTCCGACATAGAGGAGCGACATCAACGATGTTTTTCCAGCACCGGATGGCCCGGACAGGAAATGGAACGATCCGGGGTCGAGCGTGAAATTCACATCTTCCAACACCTCCGGGCCGATCCCGTATCGCAATCCGACATGTTCAAAGCGTATCACGCGTTATTCTCCACCAATGCTTAAATCGTTTTGCGGCTCCAGATCCTGTTCTTCGGCGTTTCCTTTGTTCAAGATCAACTGCAAGGATTTTGCACGAAGATAGGCGTTGTCGATTCTGCTCGCGCAAGTATAAGCCTCCTCAATCATGGCTTTATCAAGGAAAATGCGTGAAACGGTGGCATAGGCCTTGTTGCGGTAGGCGGGGGAATCAAGTTTTTCAAGACTGGTCAGGGCGTTTTTCAAATCACCGCGATCGGCCTCTATTTCCGCCGTTTCGCCGAACGCCTTGTTGCGAAGGGCGGCGTTGTCCATTGAGGAGGCGGTCTTGCGGGCGGCATCATCCTGCCCCGCAAAAGCCTGCGCCATCGCGATGTAGGTATAGGCGATGGCTTGTGATGGCGGATGGTTTATCTTTTTTGCTTCGGCGGCGAGTTTGCCGAACAAATCATCGTATTCCGCAGCATTCCATTTTTTGGTTGCTGCGGCCATGCCGATGCCGCGAATGGTCATAGCCTTGGTATCCGTGCTTTTTATTTTATCGATCAGGGCGATGGCCTCGACGGTCTTTCCTTCATAGGCATAGGTTTTGGCCAGTTCACGGTAGGTCTGATCCTGCCATTCGCTGCGTTCTATTTGCGGGGTCAGGGTTTCGATCTGCTTCATCAGGCAGGGCCGATCCATCGCGGCACAATCCGGGATTTTGGCGTTTTCCGCCCATGCCGGAACCGCCGCCAATATGAAAAGCGCGGGGATGCCCCAAATCAACCTGTGCATTCTTGGCCTGCCTTGCTGTTATTCCAATCGTATCTTATACATACTAGATTGAGTTTACGGATGGAAGACAACGGCTTGAAATGATTCTGACCTGTCCCGCATGTACGGCACGCTATCTGGTTTCGGCCGGGGCCATCGGCCCGCGGGGGCGCCGCGTGCGCTGCGCGTCCTGCGGCCATGAATGGCGTGCCGATGCCGAAGAGGGGCTGGATGACGAGCTTTTCGGCGATGCGCCGGACTTTCTGGCACAGGATATGATGGATGAAAATGATCCACAGGATATTGTGGATATGTCTGTGGATGAAACCGGGATTTCCGGACATGAACACGAAGATGACGACGACTTCCATGCCATTTTGCAAAAAGAGATCGAGGCAGCACCGATTCCCGAAGGCGTCAAACCCGCGGCCGAAGACCGCGTTCTGGCCGATCTTGCAGCCCAGAAAAAAGGGGGCGGCGGTTATGCAGGGTATATGGCGGCGGCGGCGTTTTACGTGCTCGTCGGAATTGCCTTTTTGGTGATGCAGCCACAGATCAGCCGCGCCTGGCCACCCTCGAACCTGCTATATGACCTGATCGGTCTGAAACCTGTACCGCCCGGACAGGGGTTGAGTTTGGAAGAATTGCGGGCCGAACAATTGAACGGGCAGATTAAATTGTCTGGCACCGTGGTCAATTTGCGGGACGTGGATATGGATGTCCCCGCCATTATGGCGACGTTCGTGGATGATCACGGCATTGTGATCGACCATGTGATTATCCCGGCCCCTGCCGGCAAGATCGGCGCGGAATCTTCGGCCAAATTTTCGGGGATGTACCCAAAAATGCCCGATGGCGCCACGGATGTAACCTATGCCTTTACGTATGTGAAGACAAAGCTGGCCGAAGATGACGTTCCTGCATCAAGCGGCCATGCCGAAGAACCACATCACTGATCATTCGACCACTTCGGTATCACATCGCGGCCGATGACATCGTCGTATGTCTGGCGCGGGCGGATGATCTTGAATTGGCCATCCTTTGTCATGACTTCGGCGGCCAGCGGGCGGGTATTGTAATTCGATGCCATCGATGCGCCATAGGCACCCGCCGAGCGGATGACGGCCAGATCGCCCGCCGCCATTTGCGGCAGCTCGCGATCGGTCGTAAATGTATCGCCGGTTTCGCACACGGGGCCGACCACATCATACGTTTTGCGCGGGGCGTTCCAGTTTGTGATGGGTTCGATCCCATGATAGGCGTCATACATCGCCGGGCGGATCAAATCGTTCATCGCCGCGTTGACAATCAGGAAATTGCGATC
Organism: uncultured Micavibrio sp.; assembly: GCA_964423095.1. Taxonomy (GTDB): domain Bacteria; phylum Pseudomonadota; class Alphaproteobacteria; order Micavibrionales; family Micavibrionaceae; genus Micavibrio_A. The sequence goes on along the minus strand of CAYRDI010000039.1, from coordinate 5,521 downwards.
CTGCGTTTCTTTGACAAACTCCACTTCGGTCAAGACCACGCCGGCATTTCCGACCAGATAACGTCCCGGTTCCATAATGATTTCGGTGTCCAGCGGCACAATGATGTCATTGACCCATTGCGCATAGGAATCCAGATCGAGCAACCGTTCATCGCGGTAGATGATCGGGAACCCGCCGCCGATGTCGAGCCGCGAAACTTTATACCCGCTTTTACGCAAACTTGTGACCGTATCGGGCAGGCGGGAAAAGGCTTCCTTGAATTTTTCCACTTCGAACACCTGCGATCCGATATGCATGGAAAGTCCGACAGGTTCCACATTCGGCATTTGCGTGGCGAGCGCATAGGCGCGCTCCATCATCTCCATGCCCATGCCGAATTTGTCGCGTTTACGGCCCGTGGATATTTTGTGGTGGCCGCCGCCGCTGACATTCGGGTTCAGGCGGAAGACAACTGTTGCCTTCTTGCCCATCTGTCCCGCGATGTCGTTGATCCGTTCCAGTTCGGGAAGGGATTCCACGTTTAATTGATGAATGCCTGCGTTTAACTGCGCCGCAATTTCGCTGCGTTGTTTGCCGACACCGGTGGACACGATTTTCTTTGGATCAAACCCGGCCCTTAATCCGCGCACGAGTTCGCCTTCGGATACAATTTCCAGTCCGCTGCCTAGTGATTGTAAAAGATTGAGCACGGCGAGATTGGAATTCGCCTTGCACGCAAAACAGAGCAGGGGCTGGCGATCCTTGGGCAAAGCCTTTGCCATCGCGTTCTTCAACGCGTTGAACTGGTCTTCGATCACCGCCGAAGAATAGACATAGGCCGGGGTGCCAACCTCTTTTGCAATCCGGTCGAGCGGAACACCATCGGCGCACAGAACGCCGTCTTTTTCGTGAAAGCCGCGCATGGGTTATTTCTCCTCCGGCATCGGATAGGTGTGGGGGAATCCGTCTTGTTCCGCCCCTTTGGGCGGTTGCAGGCTGCCGGGTTTTATCCCGCAGGCGGAGATCAGCAAGGTGGACATGAGGGCCATCCATAGGCCATATTTGCGCATAGGAGTCATGGCATTATTAAAACCATGGAAGAACCATGAAGAACAAGACAATTTTCATTCTGGTCGCATTGGCCGTCTTCGGTATTTCCGCCGTCTTCGGATATTACGGCCCGCGGTGGTATCATGAACACCGGATGGCGCGCGATTTTGCGGATTTTGTGCCGCCCGCCGTGCCCAAAAAGCAGTTAGAGGCTTTTGGTGCAACTCTTCACAATCTCAGTGCGACGACCGAACCAAAATATCTGCCCGATCTGCCATTGAAAGATCTGAAGGGGAAGGCAGTGCGGATAGAAGATTTCAAAGGCAAGCCCCTGTTGGTCAATTTCTGGGCGACCTGGTGCCTGCCGTGTGTTGTGGAACTGCCGTCTTTGGATAAATTTGCCAAGGCCTATGAAGGAAGGGTTCAGGTCATCGGGATCGTCGCAGAACAGAACAAAACGGCGGCTGATATCGCCGGTTTTCTGGAAAAACGCCAACTTGGTGATTTTGCGGGTCATTTGGACCCGAACGGCGAATTTGTGAAAAATCTGGGCATTCAGGGGCTTCCGACCAGTTTTCTATTGGGCAGCAACGGCCAAATCCTCTATCGTTTTGAAGGGGATGCGGACTGGACTTCGGCGCAGGCCCAGGATTTCTTCGATGTGTTTCTTCTTCAAAACCGGTAAAATTTTCTTAAATATTTCAAGCCTATAATGGTGCCTTTGGGACGTACGGAATAAAAATGTCTGAAACTGAAGACTACGCCGAAAAACTGACGCAGGCGCAACTGGATGCCATGGTCGAACTGCATACGCGGTTTTTGAACGGGCGTCTTGGTGGCCGTCGTGCGACGCTGAAGAACGTCGATATGGCGGGGCTTTCGTTTGCCGGAAAAGACATGAGGCAGTCGGACTTCACGGGGTGCCGGATGGTCCGCATGGATTTGTCCAAGGCGAACTTTTCCGAAAGCCGTTTGTACGCCTGTGATCTCAGCGATTCAAACTTGGCGCGGTGTAATTTCGCGCGTGCGGATCTGCGCGGGGCGCGCATTCAATCTGCGAACCTTGAACAGGCGAACTTTGACAAGGCTGACTTGCGTGTTGGCGGCTTTTCCAAAAACGGGATGTACGATACGGGCGAAAGCGTGTCGTTCCGGGGTGCCAACCTTTCGGGGGCGCGTTTGGTGGGGTCTTTGGCCAACAGCGCGGATTTCGCCGATGCAATCATGACCGGGATCAACATGGCAGGCGCGGATTTGCGCAATGCGGATTTGCAAGGGGCCGACCTTTCGGGCGCGCAGCTTGCGGGCGTCAAACTGAAAGGCGCGCAATTGAAGGCAACCATCCTGACCGGCATCAACATGGCCGAGATCAGCGAAATGGAAGTGGACCTCTCCGAGGCCATCACCGATGCCAATATCGGCACATCGGTCAAGGATATGGACGAACCGCTTGCCAAAAAGATTGAAACGCACCGGCTGTGGGTTTCCACGGCGGGGTCGGAAGGGCGGCAGCTTGACCTGTCCGGTTACGATATGCGCCCCTTGGAGACGCTCAAGGGCGAAAAGATGACCGCGATAAAGGCTGAAAAAGCCCGCTTTTTCGGCATGAATCTCTATCGCATAGAAATGCAGAGTGCGAATTTGAACGATACGGATTTCCGCCGTTGCGATATGGAAGAGGCCGACATGCGCGGCAGTTCGTTCAAAGGCGCCCGTTTTTCACACGCCTCCGTGCGCGGGGCCAATTTCGAACCGTTGATGTTCGGCGGCGGCGGGGCGACGACCAAGCGGTTTTCACCGTGTGATTTTTCGAATGCCTCGCTCACCTATGCGGATTTTTCAAACTGCAAAATGCGTATGGCGGTGTTTAAGGGCGCAGATTTAACCAACGCGGATTTGCGTGGGGCGGATTTGCGGGAATGTGATTTTACGGACGCCATCCTTGAAAACGCGCAACTCGATGATGCCATTACCGAAGGTGCCATCTTCCCGGCCGCGAAAGCAGGCTCCGCCTTCAAAATGCGGGCAACGGAAGAATAACGGCCTTAAATCTTTTGGGTCAGTTCAGGCACAATCTTGAACAGATCGCCGACAAGGCCGTAATCGGCTACGCCGAAAATCGGCGCATCGGGGTCTTTGTTGATGGCGACAATCACTTTTGAATCTTTCATGCCTGCAAGGTGCTGGATGGCACCGGAAATGCCGACCGCGATGTATAATTGCGGCGCGACGTTCTTGCCCGTTTGTCCCACCTGATAATCGTTGGGGACGTACCCTGCATCGACAGCCGCGCGCGAGGCACCGATGGCCGCGCCCAGCTTGTCCGCGAGGGCCTCTATGATCTTGAAGTTTTCACCCGACCCCAATCCGCGACCGCCGGACACGACAATCTTCGCGGCGGTTAGTTCGGGACGGTCGGATTTTGTAAGTTCAGCACCAACAAAAGATGACAGACCTATATCGCCCGTGCTTGCGACCTTTTCCGTTGTGGCTCCGCCGCCAAAGGCCGCTTGGCCGAAAGCTGTTGAGCGCACCGTGATGAATTTTACGATATCCGATGATTTCACCGTGGCAATCGCATTGCCGGCGTAAATGGGGCGGGTGAACGTATCGGGCGTAACCACGCCGATAATGTCTGAAATCTGCTGTGAATCACAGAGTGCTGCTGCGCGCGGCAGGACATTTTTGCCAAACGATGTTGCGGGCGCGAGGACATGGCTATAACCGCCATCTTTGACAAGTTTGGCAATCAGGGGTGCAATATTTTCCGCCATGCCATGGCACATCGCATGATCATCGCAGGCAAGATTCTTGGCAACACCTTCAACGGCCTGCATTTCCGAACCCGGACCTGCGAACAGCATGTGGACTTCTCCGCCGATTTGCATTGCGGCGGTCACCGTTGACAAGGTTGCGGGTGTCATTTTTCCTTCGATTAATTCGGCGATAACGAGAACAGTCATATCAGATCACCTTCGCTTCGTTTTTCAGTTTGTCGATCAGTTCATCGACAGAAGATACTTTGCCGCCGCCCGTGCGTTTGGGTGGTTCGGAAACTTTTACAACCGTAAGGCGCGGTGCGATATCCACACCGTAATCTTCGGGCTTGGTCGTCGCCATCGGTTTTTGTTTTGCCTTCATGATGTTGGGTAGGGCGGCATAGCGCGGTTCATTGAGGCGCAGATCCGTCGTCACGATGGCCGGAAGTTTCAGTGATAACGTCTCTAAACCTCCGTCAACTTCTCTCGTAACTTTTATCTCGCTACTCGCAACGTCAACTTTCGATGCAAACGTCGCCTGACCCCACCCCAGTAATGCAGCCAGCATTTGGCCCGTCTGGTTGGAATCATCATCGATGGATTGTTTGCCCATGATAATCAGATCGGGTTTTTCCGTTTCCGCAATCGATTTTAAAATTTTGGCAACAGCCAACGGTTCCACGCCGCCAATGTCTGTGGGCGCATCCGTTTGCACCAGAATGCCGCGGTCGGCACCAATCGCCATGGCGGTGCGGATCACATCCTGCGCCTTGGCGGGGCCGATGGAAACGACGAGGATTTCGGAGGCTTTTCCCGCCTCTTTCAACCGCACGGCTTCTTCCACGGCGATTTCATCGAACGGGTTCATGGACATTTTGACGTTGTTCAATTCAACGCCGCTGCCATCCGC
>CAYRDI010000039.1:0-812 GCA_964423095.1 uncultured Micavibrio sp. | reverse complement strand
TTACGCGAATTTTGACGCTGTAATCGACGGCACGTTTGATGGGAACGAGAATCTTCATCGTATGGCTCCTTTAATGGCCGGATGTCATGAAGGCGAGCGCGAAGAGCACAAGAGCGATCCCCTGTAAAATCACGCGGGCACGCATCAGGCGGTTGCCGTATTTTTGGTTGAATTCACCGCCCTTGATCATCGACACCATTCCAATGGCGAGAACGGCAAGGGTCAGCAACATGGCCACGATCATGGCGAAAAAAAAGAATCCGGACATAAGAATAGGATAACGCTCTGATGCACCGATGAAAAGGCGGCTTTATGCTGCATGGGCGTAATTTGTCCCATGGTATGCGTTTTTGTTGCCATGCTATGCAGGGGGCGCATAAAACATTGAAATAAAATATCAATTTATAACAAGGTGCTTGACGAAAACATCTGGAATCCGATATCAACCCGCAACCAAATTACAAAAACAAAAATTAGGGTGTGTATGCGTTATCATTCTGAAGCATGGCGTGGAACGACCATAAATGCCAATAAATGGCATCTCGTCACAAAGACCCAGCCGAATACTGCGTTGTCTTCAAAATTCGAGGGAACGCTTGACGTGCCGAGCGTCAAATTTGCTTGGGGTAAAATCGTGGGTGAGCGTTTCGAGTTGAGTTCTGGTAAGTCTCCCAACGTACGTTTTTACACGGAGCAACAGATTCGTGATGAAGGCAACTGGGATTTAATGAATGTCCTGGGCATTCATGATGATCTGCGTGAGGAAGCGTTACGCATTTTTGCCGATGCTTCGAAAGGGAAAACGGGGCAGG
>CAYRDI010000038.1:0-20474 GCA_964423095.1 uncultured Micavibrio sp. | reverse complement strand
ATATGAAGACATTCGTATCGGGATTGAAGGATCACGCGATATTGGCCGCGCCGATGTCGGCCAGTCCGTGGTGGTGTACGGTGAAGATGTCATCGGCACGGAAGACGATGGTGGCACCAATGCGTTGATTGAACGCGCCGCGTGCGAAGGGGCCATTTTGGTCAAGTCATCCAAGCCGCAGCAGGATAGAAAGCTCGATATGCCTACGCTGGGGCCGGAGACCGTGCGGTTGTGTGCCGCGCTTGGTTACGCAGGAATTTCTGCGGAATATGGCGGTGTCTTGCTGGTAGATCGTGATGCGATGATCGCACTCGCCGATGAAACCGGTTTGTTTGTGGTGGGTGTATGATTTTGCGTGTTTGCATCATTGCCGGCGAGGCATCTGGCGATTTTCTGGGTGCCAGACTGATGGTGGCGTTAAAAACCGCGCGGCCCGATATAGAGTTCACAGGCGTTGGCGGGCCGCAGATGGTGCAGGTTGGACTTCAGAGCCTGTTTCCCTATGAAGAGCTTTCCGTCATGGGCGTTGCGGAAATATTGCCAAAACTGCCGTCCTTACTCACCCGTATTCGCCAGACGGCCATTCATATTGTTGAAAGTAAACCCGATATTGTGGTGAGCATCGATTCACCGGATTTTTGTTTCCGCGTGATCAAGGCGGTGCGTAAAAATACGGTGACGCCACCCAAATTTGTCCATTATGTCGCGCCGACCGTGTGGGCATGGCGCGAAGGACGGGCGGAGAAGGTTTCAAAAATTCTGGATGGTTTGATTTGTCTATTCGATTTTGAACCACCATATTTTGAAAAGTATGGATTGTCTTCTGTGTCTGTCGGGCATCCTTTGGTGGAGGGTGCAGCCATGGCGGCCAGTGGCGAACGGTTCCGTGAAGAATACGGGATTGGGCAACGCGATCCCGTTGTCGGGGTTCTGTTTGGCAGCCGTATGGGGGAAATCAAAAGAACGGGGAAAGTTTTACGCGATGCCGCGTACCGTGTTGCCGATAAAACCGGCGGGAATGTGCATATCGTTGCACCGACCTTGCCCCATGTGCGGGAGGCTGTATCCGAGCTGTTAAAAGATGCGCCGTGCGCCATTCATATAACCGATGCGCCGGAAGAAAAATACGATGCATTCAAATCCATGAACGTGGCGTTGGCTGTGTCCGGCACGGTTGGGCTGGAGTTGGCGGCGTTACAGGTGCCGCACGTGATCGGATACAAAATGAACGCGTTAAGCGCGATGATGGTGCGGCATTTGGTGAAAGTGAAATACGCGCATCTGGCCAATATCATGGCGGACAAAGAGATTGTGCCGGAATTTATTCAGGAAAACTGCACGGTAGATAAAATGTCAGTGGCCGCATTTGATCTCTATCGCCATCCACAAGCGCAGATTGATGCGATGGGCGGTGTTGCCCATCGTTTGGGATTTTCCCAAAAAGAAACGCCGTCGCAAAAGGCGGCGGCGTTTGTGTTGGAGGTTGTGTGAATCAGCCTATTTCCGTTTGGAAATATCCACGTAATCGCGCATGGCGGGGCCGGTGTAAAGCTGGCGTGGGCGGCCGATACGCAGTTCCGGTTCTTCGATCATTTCTTTCCATTGGGAAATCCATCCCACCGTGCGGGATACGGCGAACAGCACCGTAAACATCGAAGTGGGGAAACCCATGGCTTTCAAGATAATGCCGGAATAGAAGTCCACGTTCGGGAAGAGTTTTCGTTCCACGAAGTATTCGTCTTCGAGCGCGATGCGTTCAACCTCCATCGCCATTTTCAGCATGGGTTCATCGCGCAGGCCAAGTTCATCGAGCACTTCGTAGCAGCTTTCACGCATGATGTCGGCGCGTGGGTCCATGTTTTTGTACACGCGGTGACCAAAGCCCATCAGGCGGAACGGATCGTTCTTGTCTTTTGCCTTTTTGATGTATTCGGGGATGCGATCCACGGTGCCGATTTCGGCCAGCATTTCCAAAACTTCCTGATTTGCGCCGCCATGGGCCGGGCCCCAGAGGCAGGCAATGCCAGCCGCGATACAGGCAAACGGGTTTGCCTGAGACGAGCCCGCGAGGCGCACGGTGGAGGTTGAGGCGTTTTGTTCGTGATCCGCATGGAGAATGAGGATGCGATCCATCGCCTTGGCCAGAATGGGTGAAACCTTGTACGGTTCGGCCGGAACGGCGAAGCATTGATAGAGGAAGTTTTCCGCATAGTTCAGATCATTCCGCGGATACATGAACGGTTGGCCAACCGAATATTTGTAGGCCATGGCGGCGATCGTCGGCAATTTTGCAATCAAACGGTGCGCGGAAATTTCGCGTTGCTTGGGATCGTAAATATCAAGGGAGTCGTGATAGAACGCGGCCAGGGCTCCAACCACGCCGACCATAACGGCCATCGGGTGCGCATCGCGGCGGAAACCGCGGAAGAAATAGTTCATCTGGTCATGCACCATCGTGTGATAGGTGATGGATTTGGAGAAATCGTCGAGTTGTCCTTGATTGGGCAAATCGCCATTCAAAAGTAGGTAGCACACTTCCATAAAGGTGGATTTGCGGGCCAGATCCTTGATGTTGTAACCACGGTGCGCAAGAATACCTTCGTCGCCGTCGATGAATGTGATGCGCGATTTGCAGGATGCCGTGGAGGTATAGCTGGGGTCGAACGTGAAATGGCCGGTTTCGGCGTAGAGCTTGCGTACATCCAGGACATCCGGCCCGTGCGTTCCGTGCAGAACGGGCAATTTAACCGATTTGCCCGTGGCATCGTCTGTCAGGGTGAATGTTTTGTCCGTATCGATGGACGGGGCTTTGGAGGCTTCTTTGCTCATGGTGTTTCCGTTCGCTAGAAATGGGTGAGGCGTGAATACGCCCCACCAAGATAGGCCCGGAATGGTTAAAGATCAATTTACAACTTGTTGAAAAATCATGAGTTTCCGTATTGTTTTAAATGCTTACAAAGGTATGCCGTATCTCTTTAAAACCCAGATCATCACGGCGTACAAGGCCACGGTCATGACGCAGGACAATAGGAGGGCGGGATAGAACGCCACGCCACCCCGCAAAAGCATAGGTAGCACCAAAAACATAGGCATGGAGGGAAGTACATACCAAAAAGTGGCCTGTGCATGTGCGGCGAGGCGTTCGGCATCACCGGTGTCACGCCAAAGCCATAACATGGCCAGAATAGAAACGAGCGGAAGGGAAACGATCAGCGCGCCAAAAGAGGGGCTGCGTTTTGCAATCTCCGACACAGCCGCAATAATAATTCCAGAAAGTGCCGCTTTGATTGCCAAATACCACATGATTGATTTTCCGCCTATTTTTGGCAGGCAGCTGGATTGCCGCCGTCGAACCCCTTTTTAAACCAGGTCATGCGTTGTTCGGCAGACCCGTGGGTAAAAGAATCCGGCACGGCGTACCCTTGTGCTTTTTCCTGCAAACGATCATCACCGACCTGTCCGGCGGCATTGATGGCTTCTTTTAAATCACCGTCTTCAAGCGCGCCGAATTCCTGAATGTGATAGGCCCAGACGCCGGCATAACAATCCGCCATCAATTCCGTTTTAACGGATTCGGCATTCGATCTGCGCGATGAGAGAAGGCCCTGCATATTCTGGACATGGTGGCCGACTTCATGCGCGATGACATAGGCCCGGGCAAAATCACCCGGTGCATTCAGGTCATGTTGCAGATCGTAAAAGAAATCAAGATCGAGATAGACCGTTTGATCGTTCGGGCAATAAAACGGGCCCATGGCCGTTTGTCCCATGCCGCAGGCGGTATCCGTTGCGCCCGCGAACATTACAAGGTGCGGTTGTTCATAAGTGCGACCGTTTTTTGCGAAGATTTCGGCCCAGACATCCTCGGTACTGCCCAGAACGGCCCCGACAAAATCCGCCTGTTCCTTTTGTTCGTCTTCGTTCAGGCGGCTGGGATGTTTGGACGAAGATTGAATCGTTTGCTGAACGCCTTCCATCAACAAGGATGTCGGGTCGCCGCCAAGGGCCCAGACGAGGAGAGCCATGGCAAAAATACCGCCTGCACCGCCGACAACGGTTTTTGGTGCCATACCGCGGCGGTCTTCCACATTCGAGCTGCGTCGCAGATTTTCCCAGCGCATATTCTCTCTCCTTGTTTTTTATGGGTTTTTCAACCACGCCGCATAATCGGGCAGCGTTTGTGCGTCGATCAAAATGATGCCCGGAAGTTCATAGGGGTGTAGTTCGCGCAGGCGTGAAATCAGCCGGTCTTTTTCCGACCACGGACCTTTGAACAACACGCAGGTTTCGGGTTCTTCCTGAATTTTATCATCCCACGGATAAATCGCAAAGTGTGGTTGGTGGATGTTGGCGCAGGTGATGGTTTTTTCCTGCATCAGGATGCGGACGACAGAACGTGCCGATTCCGGCGAGCTGAAGTTCGATAAAACGAGGGCCATCTTTTCCATGGTTATGCGCTCCTTACGGCTGTATTGATTCTGGCAATGGTTTCATCTTTGCCCAAGGATTCCATCGCATGAAACAGGGATGGCGATTTGTCGCGGCCCGTGAGGGCGGCGCGAAGCGGCATCATCACCTTGCCCAGCTTTCCATCACGCAGGTCTTTTGCGAGCGTACGGCAAGCCGTTTCAATTTCAGCGGCAACAAAGGCATCGAGCGTTGAAAGATGTGTGGCAAGGGCCGCAAGCGTATTCTTTCCTTCTTCATCAAGGTGTTTAAGCGCGCCTTCGGATATATCCAGCGGGAGCATTTTTACAAGGAATTCACCTTCTTCGGCGATCTGTTTCAATGTCACTGCACGGGATTTCAATTCATCCATCATGGAAAGAAGGCGTTTGCGACCGTCGGCATTCACGGGCGGCAGGAAGGCAAGCGAAAGTTGCAGTAGCCGTTCGTTGTCTGCCTGTCTGATATAATGGGCATTGAGGTGGTTAAGTTTATCAAAGTCCCAGCGGGCGGGAGATTTGACAATCCCCGGAAGATCGAACCATTCAATGGCCTGTTCACGCGAAATGATTTCATCATCGCCATGTCCCCAGCCAAGTTTCAGCAAATAGTTGCACATCGTTTCGGGCAGGTATCCCATATCACGGTATTCTTCGACCGAGGCGGCCCCTTTGCGTTTGGACATTTTGGAACCATCCGGGGCAAGGATAAGAGGTACATGGGCGTATTGAGGTTGTTTCCAGCCCATGGAGTCAATGATCACATTCTGGCGGAAGGTGTTGTTCAAATGATCATCCCCGCGGATAACGTGCGTGACGCCCATATCATGGTCGTCCACAACAACGGCCAGATGATAAACGGGCGTTCCGTCCGAGCGCAGGATAATCATATCATCCAGTTGTTCGTTTTTGACCGTAACATCGCCTTGCACATGGTCGTGGACGGTGCTTTCCCCTTCCAGCGGTGCCTTGATCCGGATGACGGGTTTAATCCCTTCGGGTGGGGTTGCCATGGAATCCCGCCAACGGCGGTCATAAAATGTGGGGCGGCCTTCGGCCTTTGCCTTTTCCCGCATAGCGTCCAGTTCTTCTGGCGTGCAATAGCAGTAATAGGCTTTTCCCTGTTTCAAGAGTTCATGTGCGACTTCGGCATGACGGTCTTTGCGACCGAACTGGGAGACGATGTCGCCATCCCAATCCAGCCCCAGCCATTTCATGCCGTTCACGATGGCTTCCACAGCCGCTTCGGAATGACGTTCGCGATCCGTGTCTTCGATCCGGAAAACCATCTTGCCGCCCGTGTGTTTGGCGTAAAGCCAGTTAAACAGCGCGGTGCGGGCATTGCCGATATGCATGAAGCCGGTGGGCGAGGGCGGAAAGCGGGTGACGACGGTCATTTTTTTGTCTTCTGGTGTTTTTATGAATTTCGCCTTATTTATGAAGGGAATAGAGGCCAAAAACAAGGGCTTTCATGGGTTGGTTGGACGAGATTGCGGCACAAAAAGACCGGTTGTTCCTGTGGGTTCCCGTGGCGTTCGGGGCCGGGATTGCCGCGTATTTCAGCCTGTTAGGCGAACCTTCGTACGAGGCGACTTCCCCGTTTTTCTTTTTGCTGCTCCCTGCCACGTTCCTGTTGTACCGCCGTCATCATGACAATCTTTGGTATTTTTTCGGGTATTTGATCGCGGCAGCCCTGCTGTTGGCCACGCTCGGTTTTGCCGCCGCACAAATCGGCACCCTTCGTTACGGGACGCCGATGCTGGACGGGCCGACCGGTGCCAGAACCATAACCGGAACAATCGAAACCATGGAGCCGCTTTCGGGAAAGAAAGGCGCGCGCGTTGTTTTAACGGATATGGAGATTGAAAAAATTTCCCCGGAACGAACGCCGAAAAGGGTGCGTATCAGTTTTCGAAAGTCCGAAGGATTAAAGGCGGGTGCGCGGATCGAAACTCTGGCTAGCCTGTCCCCGCCGGGCGGGCCTGTCGCCCCCGATGCATATGATTTCCGGCGCCATTTTTTCTTTGAAGGGATCGGCGGCGTGGGGTTTGCCTATAAACCGCCCCGGATCATCGAAGAAGAAACACATCCCGGATTTTTTGAATCGCTGCGTGAACGTATTAACACCGCCATACGCGCAAAGGCCGGTCCTGTGGCCGAAGGGATTATGGCCGCGCTGATTACCGGACAACGCGCGGCGATTGCCGAAGAGGACGATGATGCGATGCGTGAATCCGGCCTGTATCACCTTTTGTCCATTTCCGGTGCGCATGTGGCCATGGTGGCGGGATTGTTGTTTTTCCTGTCCCGGTTTTTGATGGCGTGTTTTCCTTGGCTTGCGCTTCATTGGCCGATCAAGAAAATCGCCGCTGTGATCGCGTTATCCGGTGCGGCGTTTTATGTGTTTTTGGCGGGGGCGGAGGTTCCGGCCTTGCGGTCGTTGTTCATGACGGGTTTTGTTCTGGTGGCCGTGATGGCGGACCGATCGCCGCTGTCTTTACGTTTGATTGCAGTGGCGGCGTTGTTCATTCTGGCCATCGTTCCCCATGCGTTGGCGGGAGTGAGTTTCCAGATGAGTTTTTCCGCCGTTGCGGCCCTGATCTGTTTTTTCGATTATGTGCGGCCATGGTGGATGAAGATGTCCGCACAGGCCGGGTTTTTGCGTAAAAGTGGTTTGTATCTTTTGGGAATATTTCTGACGTCCATCATCGCAGGAAGCGTCACGGGTTTGTTCAGCTTGTATCATTTTCAAAGTTTTTCGTTGTATGGCGTGGCCGCCAACATGATTGCCGTGCCGTTGACGGGGATTGTCATTATGCCCGCAGCGATATTTTCCGTGATTTTGATGCCGTTTGGGGCCGAAGGTTTTGCCATTCAGGTGATGGAGCAGGGCGTTGTATGGTTGCTCGCCGTTGCGCATTGGTTTGGCGGATTGAAGGGCGCGGAGGTGTATGTTCACCAATGGCCGCAGGTGACGTTTGTTTGTTTTTCGATCGCCCTGATCCTGTTTATGGCGTGGCAGGGATGGCGCGGAAAGGCCGTTGCCGCGATGTTGATGGCGGCGGGTTTTGCGCTTGCGGCTGTCAGCCCCGTTCCGGATATGCGTGTTTCGGAGAGTGGAAAGTTGGTGGCCATCGAACAAGGCGGGCAGATGTATGTATCATCCGGCCGCCGTGAAAAATTTGTGGCCGAAAGCTGGATGCGGATGAACGGTCATGGAGATAACAAGCCATTGTCATTCCAGAGCGAAGGGTCGCCGGCGCATTGTGATTCCGATGCGTGCCGCATGGAATTGAAAGGGGTAAAAATATCCGTATTGAAAACCCGTAAAGGGATGATCGAAGATTGCGGGTGGGCCGATCTCGTGGTGGCGGATTTCCCCATCAGCCGCCGGGCCTGTGTCTCGCCGGATATTATATCGTTGTTCGATGTTCGTAAAAACGGCGCGGCGAGTATTTGTATTCAAGATTCGGCGATCAATGCGCGTTATTCCAATCCGCGCGATGTCCGGCGGCCATGGACGGTGAGAAAAGAAAAAGATTAATTCAGGCGGATTTTTTTATTTTTTCTTCGGTACAAAATTTTACAACGGCCGCATCGAATTCACGGTAGAACTGTTCCACGGAAAATTTTTTCCGGTGTTCGGCAAGCTGTTCCAACAGTTTTTCACGTAAGGAATGATCGTTGACCAGTCGTTCCACCTTTGTGGAAAGATCCTGCGCATTTGTATATTGAAGTTCGGGGGCGGGAATGATTTCAACGGAACCGCCGGATTGATGAACAAACGGCAGGCACCCCGCGCGCAAAGCCTCCAGCGTGGCGATACCGAAATGTTCGCAGTATTTTGGGTTGATGAAGAACAGGCTGGTTTTTAACAAGGATTCAATTTCCGTGCGCGAAAGATCGGTTTTGAAGTCTACGGGAAGGTTTAAAGCCATGGTGCGGTTTTTAACCGCGTTGAAATATTCTTCATCGCCGATTTTGCCCGCGATCATCAGGCCTAGCGCAGCGGTGCGCCGGTGGATTTGCGCGTAGAGATCAACGAGTGCCAGCGTGTTTTTATCTTCGTTGATGCGACCGATGCAGGCGATGCGGGATACGCGCGTGTTTTTATCATTTGAGCATTCTTCGTTAAAGTCCAGCAAGGAGGGATAGACAACTTCTGCATCAATATCGAATTCTTCGGCGATGACACCTTTCATAAAATGGGAGTTCGTCAATGTCATGTTCTTTTCCATGCGTTTTTTGGAATTCCCCGCCAGAAGCATGGAAAAGGCCAAATACAGCCCGCCGAGAAAGGCATAACGGCCCAACAGGCTGTCCTTTTTTGCGATGCCGTACTTTAAAAGAAGGTCGTAGGAAACAAAGGTCGGCATATGGATGTATTGAATGCCGCGGCGGCCGAAATCAATTTCATTGTAGGTGCTGACGCACAGATCATAGTTTTTGGCGATTTGTTTGGTTTTTCTTTGCAAGATGGCCGTGCGCAGGCGGGGCAGCGTGTGGGGCCGTTTTTTGAGAATGGCGGGGATTTCAACCTGTATGGAAGATATGCGATCCCGCGGAAAGCGAAGACCGCAGAACGATTCCATTTTGTCGATGTCGGGAGCCTTAAACCCGATGATCGTGACCCGGTTTTCCGGTTTTTCCAGGAAATAGTTCATGACGTGCAGGAGTACCAGTTCGGCCCCGCCAAGAACGTCTTCGAGCGTGTGATAGATCAGGATATTCATACCGTCTGCCGTTTTAAAGGTTTTTCATGGCAAGCGTTACTATAATCCATGGTGGGCGGCCAGTCGTTCTTTTGCCTTTGCCGGTCAATGTCAGTGATATGTGCGCATCAGGGAGACAAGGCGGCCCTGGATTTGCACCCTTCCGGGTTCAAAGCTCCGCGGTTCGTATTTGTCGTTTTCGGGGATTAGGACGACCTTGCCCTTTTCGCGTTTCAGGCGTTTCAGGGTCACTTCTTCCCCATCCACCAAGGCCACGACGATGGCCCCGTCTTCGGCATTGTCCACCTTTTTGATGATGACGGTATCGCCGTCCTGAATGCCGACATTGACCATGGAATCCCCGTCGATTTCGAGGGCGTAGTGCGCGCCGCCGCCAAGCAGGGCGGAGGGCACGTCGATGGTGTTGTTGTCATCGCGGATGGCTTCGATCGGCGTTCCGGCGGCGATGCGCCCTTGCATGGGAATGCTGCGAATATTGGCGGCGTTGGCGATGACGGCGTTGATTTCACGCGTCTGGTGCGACGCGCGGGTGTTGTCGTTGGATTTGGGCGCATAACCTTCGGGAAGTTTTTTCACCTCCAGCGCGCGGGCGCGGTGAGGCAGGCGTTCCAGATAGCCGCGTTCGACAAGGCCGGTGATCAGGCGGTGAATCCCGGATTTGGATTTGAGCTTTAATGCTTCGCGCATTTCATCGAAGGAGGGGGCGATGTCACCCGATCCCATGCGTTCATGGATGAAGAGGAGCAAATCCTTTTGCTTTTTCGTGAGCATGGCGTTGTATCCTTTGGACTGTTTGCGGATGTATGGTGATTCCGCAATGTTCTTGTACTGTTCTATACCCGTTCCTGTTCCGTGTCAATGCCGGGTACGGCAAATTATTATTTCCCCAAGAGCGCACGGGTTGCGGCGGCGACGTCGTTTTGCCGCATCAGGCTTTCGCCGATCAGGAAGGCGTTGAATCCGGCGGCGGCAAAGGTTTGCAGCGTGTCGTTTCCATCGATCCCGCTTTCCGCCACTTTTAAAAGGGTGTCCGGCATCGAGGCTGCAAGATTGAGGCCCGTAGCAAGATCAACATCCAGTGTTTTGAGATTGCGGTTGTTGACGCCGACCATGGCCGGAGTCAGGGCGAGGGCACGTTCCAGTTCATGTTCGTCATGCACTTCGAACAGCGTATCCATCGAAAGTGATGTCGCCAGCGCATACATTTCTTTTGCCTGCGCGTCGGTCAATGCGGCCATAATGAGCAAAATACAATCCGCACCGAGTGCGCGGGATTCATAGACCTGATATGGATCGATCATAAAATCCTTGCGGAGCAGGGGAAGATCCACAGCAGACCGGATGGCAACGAGGTAATCATCGTGGCCTTGAAAGTAGGGTTCGTCCGTCAGGACCGACAGGCATGCCGCGCCGTTTGCCGCATAAATCCGTGCGATGTCCACGGGGTCGAAATCTTCGCGGATAATGCCTTTGGACGGAGATGCCTTTTTGACCTCCGCAATCAGGGCGGGTGATTTTGCACGAAGCGCGTTGATAAATCCGCGTGCGGGGGAAAGATTTGCGATGCGCGATTCAAGTTGAGAGAAAGGCACCCTTTCTTTCATCATTTCCACATGCCTGGCCTTTTCGGCACAGATTTTTTCAAGGACGGTGGTCATGCCGTATATTCCCTGTATTTGTTCAAAACGGCAAGGGCCGCGCCGGAATCAATGGCGGCGGCGGCCTTTGCCACACCATCTTTTAAGGGGCGTGTTTCGTGGAGAAGGAGGACAGCGGCCGCATTGGCGAGCACGACATCGCGGTAGGGTGTTTTTTCCCCGTTCAATAGATTGAGCAGGGCGGCGGCGTTTTGTTTGGCGTCTCCGCCCGCGATTTGATTTTTTGTGACAACGGGAAGGCCGAACGATTCCGGCGTGAAGGCGAGTTCGGAAATTTCCCCGTGTTCCAGCAAGGCCGCGTAGGTCATGCCGCCCAGCGTGATTTCATCGAGCCCGTCGGAGCCATGGACGATGATAGCCTTTTCCGATTGCAAGGATTTGAGAGCGTGTGCCATGGGTAAAACCCATTTACGGTCGAACACGCCGATCAGTTGTTTTTTGGTGCCCGCCGGATTGGCAAGCGGCCCCAGCAAATTGAAGAGGGTGCGGTGGGCAAGGGTCTTTCGGACGGGCGCAATGTTTTTCATGGCGGCATGGTGATTGGGTGCCATCAGAAAACAGAAATTTGTTTCACGAAGCGCGCGTTCAAGCGTTTCGCGGGAAAGAGCGAGCGTGATGCCGAGTTGTTCGAGCACATCGGCCGCACCGGATTTGGAGGAGGCCGCGCGGTTCCCGTGTTTTGCGATGGGCACGCCGCAAGCCGCAGCGACCAAAGCCACCGCCGTGGAGATGTTATAGGTATGCGCGCCATCCCCGCCCGTACCGCAACAATCAATCGCGCCATTTGGGGCCGATATGGTGGCGGCGCGATCCCGCATGGTTTTTGCGGCACCGGCGATTTCATCCGCCGTTTCGCCGCGTTTGTGTAAGGTGGTCAAGAAGCGCGCCATTTGATCCGCGGTCGCGTCGCCATCCATCATGGCGGCGATGGATGCGGCCATTTCATCCTTGGACAAAACAGCACCGTCTTCGATTTTTTGCAGATATTGGTTGAAAGCGGTCATTGGACGGTTTTCAAAAAATTCGCAATCATCGCATGCCCGTGTTCGGTGGCGATGCTTTCGGGATGGAATTGGACGCCGTGAACAGGTTTGTTTTTGTGGGTAAGCCCCATGATTAAACCATCTTTTGTTTCCGCCGTGACCATAAGGTCGGGGGGCAGTGTGGCGCGGTCCACCACCAGCGAATGATACCGCGTGGCGGAAAACGGGGTGGGGAGTCCTGCAAATACGCTGGCACCACTGTGGTGGATTTCAGAGATTTTACCGTGGAGCGGTTCGGGCGCGCGGACGACCTTTCCGCCGAACGCCTGTCCCATCGCCTGTTGCCCCAGACAAACGCCGAATGTGGGAATGGATTTTTCCGCCGCCGCATGAATCAGGCCGAGGCAGATCCCCGCATGGTCAGGATCGGACGGGCCGGGGGAAATGACGATTCCCGCCGGGTTGAGAGCGATCGCATCCTGTACCGTGATTTTATCGTTGCGGTGGACAACAACATCCGCCCCCAGATCCCCCAGATATTGGACGAGGTTGTAGGTAAAACTGTCATAATTATCGATCAGGAGTATCATCGGCCAGAAGCCTACACGGGGGAATGGACGAAAGTCCAGCGTATTGCTAGGCTGCGCCCATGTCACGCCGAAAGCCTGAACCCGGAACCTTAAAATTCATCCTGATTGCCGTGTTTTTCATGGTGATTGCGGATCATTTCCTGTTCGGCGGATTGGTGCCCGGCCGGATCAAAGAGGCCGAACCGGTGCCAAAAACGCCCGCGGCGGTGGCGCATATCGAAACCCCAAAACCCGCGCCGGTGTATGTGCAACCCGAAAACGGGGCGGATTATTTCGAACAATTGCCAATGGAAGAGCCCGTGCCCGCCACGGAAGCGGAAAAAGAAATAAGTCCGCCGCCGGATGCCGTGACTTCCCCCAAACCTGCGCCGGTGCCGGTGGAAAAGGCGGCCCCTTTACCAAAAATTCGAACCGAAGGCCGCCCGAAAATTGCGATCGTCATCGACGATCTGGGCATGGATGTCAAACACACAAAGCAGGTGATCGATCTTCCCGCCGGTGTGACGCTCGCCTTTTTGCCCTATGCGCCGCAGGTGCGCAGTCTTGCCGCCGATGGAAAGGCAAAAGGACATGACCTGATCATCCATGTGCCGATGGAGGCGATGGACGCATCCTTGAATATCGGGCCCGGTGGATTGAAAGAGGGGATGAGCAATGCGGATATGATGGCGGCTTTTGATACCATGACGGCCAGTTTCGATGGATATGACGGGATCAACAACCATATGGGCAGTCGTTTGACGCAGGATAAAGACAAGATGGATGCGTTGATGGCGGTATTAAAGGAAAAGAATCTGTTCTTTCTTGATTCCAAAACAGTGGCGTCTTCGGTTGCCGCGCAGGAGGCCGCAAGCCATGGTGTGAAATACGCGGAACGCGATGTGTTTTTAGATCACGTCGAAACCCCCGATTTTGTTCATAAAGCCCTTGCGCGGGTGGAAGATGTGGCGCGGCGCGATGGTGCGGCCATTGCGATTGGCCATCCCAAGCCCGATACGATTGCCGCGCTTCGCGCATGGTTACCGACACTGGAAGCAAAGGGGTTTGAATTGGTCCCGGTCAAATTGTTGCTGAGTACACCGAAAACGGCACTGCCTGTCGTTGCCAAGACGGAAGAGCCGCCCGCGCCGCCGCCCATCGATATGTTTCCGGAGGATCCGGTACAGATACCGGCGGAAATTACACCTTCTGCCGACGTGTCGATTGCGCCTGTTCCACAGCCTGATCCGCAGCCGACACAATCGCCCGCGCCTTGATCACGCATTCGTTGAATTCAAAATCCGGCTTTGAATCGGCGACGATTCCGGCACTCGCGCGGACGTGGATTTTTCCGTCTTTGACGAGGGCCGTACGCAGCGCGATGCAGGTATCGACATCGCCGTTGCCATCTAGATAACCAACGCATCCGCCGTAATACCCCCGGCGGGTGGATTCCAGCTCATCGATGATTTCCATGGCACGTACCTTTGGTGCACCCGATACCGTTCCCGCCGGAAAACCCGCGAACAAGGCATCGAGTGAATCCAGATCATCCCGCAAGACACCTTCGACGTTTGATACAATATGCATGACATGGGAATAGCGTTCGATGACGAATTGTTCCGTGACCTTCACGGACCCGGTTTTGGCGACGCGGCCCACATCGTTACGGCCCAGATCCAGCAGCATCAGGTGTTCGGCGCGTTCTTTGGGATCTGCCAGCAATTCGGCGGCAAGGCTTGCATCTTCTTCGGCGTTTTTTCCCCGCGGACGTGTGCCCGCGATGGGGCGGATGGTGACGCGGCCGCCGCGCACGCGGACAAGGATTTCGGGAGAGGACCCCACAATCTGGAACTGCCCGAAATTGATATAGAACAGAAACGGTGATGGATTTGTCCGGCGGAGCGAGCGGTACAGCGCAAAACCCGACAGATCGAACGGCATGGAAAAACCCTGTCCCAGCACCACCTGAAATATTTCGCCCGCGCGGATATACTCCGATGCCTGATCCACCATTTTGAAAAACGTGTTTTTGTCCGTATCGGAAGAAACCGTTAACGGCGTTTGCAGGTTTGTGTCGTAATGCGTGGCCGTCACGGGGACGGGATTTAGAAGGCGATCAAGAATGGTTTCGAGGCGGCGCGTGGCCGCATCATACGCATCAATCGCCGTGCCCGATGTTTCACGCACCGGCGTGACGATACAGATTTGGCTTTTGACATTGTCGAAGATCACCATCACGGTTGGGCGGATCATGATGGAATCCGGAATGTTGATCGAATCCGGATTGGAATCCGGAATGTTTTCGATCAACCGAACCATGTCATAACCCATATAGCCGAACAGGCCGGAGGGGCCCATGGGCGGGATTTCATCGGCGACGACATCAATCTTGCTCATACGCACCAGTTTGCGCAGTTCGCCGAGCGGGTCTTTTGCCGCGCCGTCATACGTCCAGACCAGATCGGGTTCCAGCCCGATGGCGGAATAGCGGCCCAGCGTCGCGCCGCCCTCCACCGATTCCAGCAAGAAAGAGTTTTTTCCGTCCTGGGTGAGTTTCAGATAGACGGATACGGGCGTTTCCAGATCGGCCGGAACCCATGTCCAGACCAGTTGGGATTTTCCTTCGCGGAAATGGGATTCAAATGTTTCGAACGAAGGAAGGATGGTGCCCATTACTGTCCGTTTGCCGTTGGCGTGGCCGGATACATTTGATCCAGCATCTGCGTGTTGATTTTGACGGCTTTTCCGTTTGTCAGCCCGTTCATATATTCCGAGAGGATGTCATTGGAAAGGGTGCGGCCGGATAAATCCAGCAGGTCTGCGTAATCCTTGTCGCCCGCTTGAGGTTTGGATTGCGGGATGGATATATCCGTGATTGTTCCCACCACATACCCATCGGCGATTTCCGAAGAAAAAGCTTTTCCTTTTTCGGCGGCAAAAATCTGGGCCGCGACCACGGCCGTCAGCGGCGCGGGCGGCGTCGCCGTGCGGCCGATATTTTTAAAGGTGCGGACGGGAAGTTTGTTTTCCTGTGCCGCCGCATCCAGCGTTTTTCCCGTGTTTAGTGATTCAAGGATCAGTTTTGCGCGTTCGGAATTGAAAAGACGCCGTTGTTCATCCATCCAGCGTTTTTCGAGCGTGGCTTTGACCGTTTCCAGCGGTTTGTATTTATCGGGCACGACCTGATCGATGCGCAGGATGTGGAATTGCCCGTCCGCGGTTTCGACAATGGTGCTGATTTCCCCTTGGGTATAATCGAAGGCAGCCTGAACCATCTTGTCACGATCCGTGCCGTAGGATTTGAACAAATCCTTCCCATCCGCATAGTTGCCGTTTTGCCGGAAGGGGCCGATAATTTCCGTGGTCAGGCCGTATTCGCCAACGATTTCATCCAGACCGGCACCACCCGCCACGCGATCTTCGATGGCGTTGCCCGTCTGGTACATTTCATCGGAAGAATGCATGCCTTCGAGTTCGGATTTCAGTTTATCCTTGACGTCTTCGAACGGTGTAACCTGTTCAGGAAGAAGTTTTTTGATTTTCAGGACGTGCCATCCGAGCGCAGTCTGGATCGGCCCGACCGTTGCGCCCTCCTTGGCTTCGAACACAGGGCCGGCGATTTCCGGCAGCAAGCCCGCACGTTCAAATTCCAGTGTATTGGAATCCTTGACCGTTTTTCCTTCGTTCATGTCGGCGAGAGCCTTTTTGGCATCATCCTCGCTTTGCAAAACAACCTGTTCGACAAGGCGGCGGGGCGGTTTTGTGAAGGTTGCGGTATTTTTTTCGTATTCGGCCTTTAAATCTTCATCCGTAATCTTGATATTCTTTTTGACCATATCGGGCGTTAGCGTTGCCACGGTGACGGTCCGTGTTTCCGGGATCAGGAATTCAATTTTGTTCGCGTCATAATATTTTTCCATCTGTTCTGCCGTCGGTTTGGTCACGTCCGATACAGAAGCGTTATCGAGGATGAGAACATCCGCGCCGCGTTTTTCATCATCGTAGCGGTAAAGATTTTGGGCCAGTGCGGGTGAGGCCAATGCGGCCGGGGCGTTGAGCGCGGCACGCAACAGCCCGTTGCCCATTTCCTGCCGGATCGAGGAAATGAATTCGGATTCGGAGATGTTTTGCGTGCGCAGGATTTGCTGGAGCGCTTCGCGTTTGCTCCGCCCGTTGGAGGCCAGAGGTTCGGCCAGTTTTGCGATCTGTTTTTTAACGGCTTCGTCACCGACTTCCAGCCCAAGATTGCGGGAAGCTCTGGCGAACAGGCGGGTCTGAATTTCGGAATTCAGGATGTTGTCGATGAGGCCAAGTTGGCGCGCTTCGGCGGCACCGATTCCCTGGCTGGACAGGACACGGCGGGCCGTGCGGTCAAATTCGAATGGAGAAATGGAAACCCCCGCGCCCTTGACCAGATCATGGTTGCCAAGGTTGCTTTGGAACGTGCCGTTCCGGTCCATCAGGATCAACCCGACAACGGCCATCAGCAAGAGGCCCATTAGAATGAATTTCAGGGCACCGGCAAACGCGCTATTCCGCATCCATATCAGCATGGATATCCTCTCTTTTATTTTTCTGCGGGGAACACTATAAGGAGGGGACGAAGGCGGGGCAAGGCCCCAAGGTAAGGAAAAACCATGAAAAAACTGATTGCCGGCAACTGGAAGATGAATGGAAGCGTCAAAGACGCGGACGCCTTGACTATCGGGATCGAAGAAGGGATCGAACACAAACCTGCGTTGCTGGATCGTTGCGATTTCGTGGTTTGCCCACCGTTTGTCCATATTCCCATGGTGCGTGACCGTGTGAGCGTGGTTTCCGTCGGGGCACAGGATTGTTCGGATAAAAAGGGCGGGGCCTTTACCGGGGATATTTCCCCGGCCATGATCCATGATCTGGGCGCGCAATATGTCATTTTGGGCCATTCGGAGCGCAGGCAATACCATGCCGAAACGGACGATTTGATCGCCGCCAAGACCATTGCGGCCCATGCCCATGAATTGATTACGATCATTTGCGTGGGGGAAACCGATGCGGAGCGTGAGGCAGGCCGCCAAAACGCCGTGGTCGGGGGGCAGTTGGACACAATTTTGGCCGCGTCCACCATCACCCATAAAAACACGGTTATCGCCTATGAGCCCGTGTGGGCCATCGGCACCGGAAAAACGGCGACTCCGGCGGATATTCTGGCCATGCACGCCTTTATCCGGGGCAAACTTACCGAAAAACTTGCAGACGGCGGAAATATCCGTATTTTGTACGGCGGTTCCGTCAAGCCCGCCAACGCCGCCGAGATTTTTGCCGTTCCCGATGTGGATGGTGCCCTGATCGGCGGGGCGAGCCTGAAAGTGGAAGATTATCTTGGCATTGCGGCTGCGGCCTGAGGAAACATGGAAAACGTCATATTGGTTATACATCTTATTCTGGCTTTGGCCCTGATCGGGCTGATCCTGCTCCAGCGTTCCGAAGGCGGCGGTCTTGGGATCGGCGGGGGCGGTGGTTTGGGCAGTTTTGCCACGGCAGGCCAGACGGCCAACGCCTTAACCCGCACAACGGCCATTTGCGCCGCCTGCTTTTTTGCCACCAGCATTATCCTGGGTATTCTGGCAGGAACGCACCACAGCGGAAAAACGATGCTGGAATCTCTGGATAACCCCCCCGCCGTGGTTGACTCTCCGGCCCAGACCAGCGATAAAGAGGTCCCGAAGGCCGCGGATAAACCGCAGCCGCAAACCGGGGCTCCATCCGCACCGATTTCGAAATAAACAGTTCGAACCCCTTGAAAAAGGGGTTTTGAATTTGGGTTTGGGTTTTTTATGACACGTTTTATTTTTATTACCGGCGGCGTGGTTTCTTCCTTGGGGAAGGGGCTGGGCTCCGCGGCCCTTGGCGCGCTTCTTCAGGCCAGAGGCTTTAAAGTCCGCCTTTGCAAGATGGACCCCTATTTGAACGTCGATCCAGGGACCATGAGCCCGTTCCAGCACGGCGAAGTATATGTCACCGATGACGGGGCGGAAACCGATCTTGATCTCGGCCATTACGAGCGGTTTACCGGAAATCCGGCCTGTAAGGACGACAACATCACCACTGGCAAGATTTATATGAACGTCCTGCAAAAGGAACGCCGGGGCGATTATCTGGGCGCGACGGTGCAGGTCATCCCCCATGTCACGGACGAGATCAAGAATTTCATCAAATCCAAGGATGGCACGGCGGATTTCGTGCTGGTCGAAATTGGCGGCACGGTGGGTGACATTGAATCCCTGCCGTTTTTGGAAGCCATTCGCCAATTCGGGAATGAAGTGGGGCGGGAACGCGCATTGTTCATCCATGTGACGTTGCTGCCGTACATTCCGGCGGCAGGGGAGCTAAAAACCAAACCCACGCAGCACAGCGTCAAGGAATTGATGGGCGTCGGTATCCGCCCGCGTATTTTGATGTGCCGCGCGGACCGCGAAATTGATCAGGACGAACTGCGCAAAATTGCGTTGTTCTGCAACATCGATGAAGACAAAGTGATCCCAGCGCTCGATGTGAAAACGATTTATGAAGTGCCGTTGTCTTATCACGCGGTTGGTCTGGACACGCAGGTGCTTGATGTTTTCGGGATCAAGGCACCGGAACCCGATCTTTCCAAATGGGAAGAAATTGTTCGCCGGATCAAAAACCCCGAAGGCGAAGTGACCATCGCGATTGTAGGGAAATATACGAACCTTGCGGATTCCTATAAATCGCTCAATGAGGCGTTGGTTCATGGCGGTATCGCGAACAAGAACAAGGTCAAGATCAAGTTCGTTGAAAGTTCCAAATTCGACAATGACGAACAGATTGTGCACGAACTGGAAGGCGTCAACGGCATTCTGGTACCCGGTGGGTTTGGTGAGCGCGGCGCGGAAGGCAAGATCAAGGCCGCAAAATATGCGCGCGAAAAAGGGATTCCTTATTTTGGAATCTGTTTCGGGTTGCAGATGGCGGTGATCGAAGCCGCGCGCAACACGGCGGGGATCAAAAAGGCCAATTCCACGGAATTTGAATTTGCGAATGACGATATTCCGATGATCGGCATGATGACCGAATGGACCAAGGGCAACACAAAAGAAGAGCGCAAGGCGAACGGCGATCTGGGCGGCACCATGCGTTTGGGTGCGTATCCCGCCGCGTTAAAAAAGGGATCGAAGGTTGCCGAAATATACGGCGGTACGGAAATTTCCGAACGCCACCGCCACCGGTATGAAGTGAACATGAATTACCGCGAACAGTTGGAAAAAGCCGGATTTATTTTTTCTGGCACGTCACCGGATGGAAAGCTGCCGGAGATTTGCGAACGGAATGACCATCCATGGTTTATCGGTGTGCAATATCATCCGGAATTGAAATCCAAACCGTTTGCGCCGCATCCGTTGTTCGTATCCTTTATCAAGGCTGCAATCGAGCAGGAGCGGTTGGTTTAGTGGTGGGGCCGTTTAAGAGAGAATCTATTAATATTAGTTGATCGTTTTGCGATCGGCCTGCGGCGAGATCCATCTGTCTAACGATGTCGGAATATTTTCTTTTTAATTCTTCTCTAACAATCAAATCGGTCTGCCAATCAGATTTTTTTTCCGGTAATGCCGCGATTTTTTGGTATTCATCTTTGTATTGGTAAAATAGCCTGGCAAGTCTTTGAAATTTAGGCTCTGCTATATGTGGGTGTTCTTGTATGGCGGACACTTGGCAGCATAATGCCTTTTCCCTTAAAGCGTAATAAAAATTGCCAAAATCTTCTATTGCGATTGTTAAGATCAGATCATCCTCTATTCCTACGTATAGATTATCCGACAAGGGTTCCATATTGGCATGTTTAACAAAGTTAGCTCGGTCTATGATGCTAATATTATATTCTTCTGGTCGGGTTTGGTTTTTTTGGAACAATTCTTTTAGTGCTGTTTCTTCTTTTATCCGACTAGATATGGTTGAAAAATTTAAATCCACATTCGTTTTTTTGTAATGATTGTTGAGATCGCGCACAACTGTCATTACCGCAAAGGCAAGATGGATGGTCGTTTGAATGGAGTTTCCTGCGAAAAAGCCGACGATACAATCC
>CAYRDI010000037.1:2518-20930 GCA_964423095.1 uncultured Micavibrio sp. | reverse complement strand
GAACCAGTTGAACGAAGCAACGTCCCAGTACGAACAAACCAAACTCGATTTGGCACACGAAGATCACAGCGTCACCGAAAGCGCCGGTATTATTGCCAAGCTGGAAGAGGAAGAGCGCATTTTGGGCGAAAGCCGCCGCAATGAAGAATCAGATCTGGTTCAGAAAAAGGCGATCAAGGAAGAACTGGAAGAAAAGGTTTTGAAGCTGGAGGCGGATTACGAAGCCTTCATGCAAAAGACAGCCGAAACCAAGGCGGCGCGCCAGCGGATCGAACAACAGATAAACGCCGACACCTCCCGCCTGTCCGTGGCGGAGGAGCGGAAAGAAAAGCTGGCCGAAGATCTTGCCGCCGCAAAAGCAAAATTTGATTCCAATGCCGAAGTCGATGATCTGAAAGCCGCCATCATCACCCTTGAAAAAGAAACGGGCGAACAGCGCGGATTGATGGATGGTGTTGAATCGGATCTGGCGCAGGTTCAAGAACAATTGGAATCCGCGCGCCAGACGCGTCAGGATGCCGAGCGCAAAAAATCCGAGATCGAATCCGAAATACGCGCGCTGGAACGCATTTTGAACGCCGATACGCAAAACCTGTTCAAACCCGTTCTGGATGACATCAAACCGGACAAGGGGTTCGAAAAGGCTTTGTCCCGTGCCCTTGGCGATACGCTGATGGCATCGAAGGACAAAGAAGCCCCGTCCGTGTTCCTTGATTTTGCGGAAGCGGATATGGCCGCGCCGGAACTTCCCGCGGGCAGCAAAAAGCTGGAACCGCATGTGCAGGCCCCGGCCTATTTAAAGCGCGCTATTGATTTCATAGGGGTGGTCGATACGGCGGAACAGGGTGATGTGCTGGCCGCCCTGCTCAAACCCGGTCAATCCATCGTGTCTTTGGATGGGGCCTATTGGCGTTGGGATGGCCTGCATATCAAGGCACAGGCCTCCGATCGTCATGCAATCCAATTACAGCAAAAAAACCGTCTGGAAGACCTGACCCGTGAAAAACCGGATGCCGAATGGCAATATCTGGAACTGGCGGACAAGGCGAACGCGCTGCAGACTAAGCAAAAAGAATTTCAGGCAAAGCTCGATACCTTGCGCGGTGATGTCCGCCGGAAAGAAAGCGATCTGGCGCAAAAGCAAACATCCTTGAACCGGATGACCGAAGAACGCTCCGGCCTGTTCGCCGAAATTGCCAAGCTGGAAGAATCTTTAAAACGCACGGATGAAGACATTGCGGGTTATCAGGAGTCCATGGGGGTCAGCCGCAAAGAGCTGTCATCTTATGACGAAAGCCGTATGGCGGCCCATGCGGCCGAGGTTGAAAAGCTGCGCGCTACGCTTTCCGATGCACGGGATAGTTATAACCATGCTGTGCGTGCGCTCGATACGCTACAACAGGAACAGGGCCGCCGCATGGCGCGCCTGCATGCCATCGCCGATGAACGCAACCACCATACGAACCGTTCCATCCGTGCACGCGAGCGTGTGAAGGATTTGACGGAACGTCATGCCGCGCTCGAAGAAAAAATTGCCGAAATGAAGGCGCGTCCGAAAACCATTGATGGCAACCGCGATGCGTTGATGGATCAGGTGTCGGAAAAAGAAAAGTCCCGCGATATTGCCGGTGATGAACTGGCCAAGGTGGAAAGTGAACTCGCCATCACCACGCGCGCGTTAAAAGAGGCCGAAGCCATTTTAGGACAGGCGCGTGAGGCCCGTGCCCATGCGCAGGCCATGGTAACAAGCCATCAGGAGCAATTGGGGCACATCGAATCCGCAATTCAGGAACAGTTTGAATGTCCGCCGCAGGCGTTGAAAGAACATGCAACGGCCAGCCTTTTTGCCGAAACAGGTGAACTGCCGGCCCTGGAACCGCTCAAGGTTCAAAAGGAAAAGTATGTCCGCGAGCGTGACCAGATCGGCCCTGTCAATCTTCAGGCCGAAGAAGAAGCTGCGACGCTCGAAGGCGAACTCGGCACCATCTTCAAGGAACGCGATGATCTGATCCAGGCGATCGAAGAATTGCGCGGCGGAATTGACAAGCTGAACAAGGAAGCGCGAGAGCGCCTGACGAATGCCTTTGATATTGTGAACGGCCACTTCCAGCAACTCTTCACAAAGCTGTTCAATGGCGGCAAGGCGCATCTGGAATTGATCGAATCCGAAGATCCGCTTCAATCCGGCCTGGAAATTTTTGCGCAGCCTCCCGGTAAAACGCTTCAATCATTGTCCTTGCTATCGGGCGGTGAACAAACGCTGGCGTCGATCGCGCTGATCTTTGCGATGTTCTTAACAACCCCCTCACCCATCTGCGTGCTCGACGAGATTGACGCGCCGCTCGATGATGCGAACGTAGATCGTGTCTGCAACATGCTGGATGATCTGGCTGCCCGTGGCGAAACGCGCTTTATTATCATTACCCACCACCGTTTGACTATGGCGCGGATGGATCGGCTGTATGGCGTGACCATGTCCGAACGCGGGGTATCGCAGCTTGTATCGGTCGATCTGAACAAGCAGATGGACTTCCTTGAGGCCGCGGAATAATCTTTTCGCATGACCAAACTCGAAGACCTCGAAACGCAGATAAAGGCGGCGCAGGAGCGCCAGAATCGCGGGATAAAATCTCAACCCATGCGGTTTTCCGATGATATGAACAAGGGTATGCGTGCATTTATGGAAATGTTGGGCGTGCTGCTGGGAAGTGGCTTTATGGGCTGGGCACTGGACGCCTATTTAAAAACGTCCCCTACTTTCCTGATAATATTCGTGATTTTGGGAATTATCGCGGCCTTTTTCAATGTCTATAAACTCAGCAAAAATTTAGGGACGGCCATCGGTTCTAACCGCTTGCAATCCGAAGAGAAAGCCGCTAGAAAACCCTCGCAAAACGAATCTGATTAGAGAGACTGCAAAGAACGTGGCGAGCCCTATTCACCAGTTTGAAATACAGCCCCTCGTCCCCCTGACTGTAGGTGGTGTCGACCTGTCCTTCACCAATTCCTCCCTGTGGATGGCCATAGGTACGGTATTGTCCCTTTCCCTGTTGGCCTTTGCGATGCGCAAAAAATCGCTGGTGCCAGGACGTGGCCAGTTGATGGCCGAAGGCCTCTATAATTTCGTTTCCGGCATGGTGCGCGATAATGTGGGTGAAAAAGGCATGGGGTATTTCCCGTTTGTTTTCACCATCTTTATGATCGTTCTCCTCGGCAACATTCTGGGTATTATTCCGGGGTCTTTTACCTATACCAGCCATATCGCGGTCACAGGCATTCTGGCCTTTACGATTTTTGTGCTGGTCACGGTCATGGGGTTCGTCAAACACGGCCTTCATTTTCTGCAACTGTTCTGCCCGCCGGGCGTGCCGCTGTGGATTGCGCCGTTGATTATTCCCATTGAAATCATTTCGTATATCAGCCGCCCGGTCACGCTGTCTTTGCGTTTGTTCATCAACATGCTGGCCGGACACCTGATGGTAAAAGTAATCGCCGGGTTTTCGATGATGATGATCGGTGCCGGCATGGTTGGCATGCTGGGCTCTATCGGCCCGATGTTGTTCAATGTTCTGCTGATGGGCTTCGAGGCATTCGTGGCTCTGGTACAGGCCTATGTTTTCGCCCTTCTGACTTGTATTTACCTGCGTGATACGGTCGAACTGGCGCACTAAAAGTTTTAATCCAATCAACCAAAACCAAGAGGAATAAAAATGGATATCGAAACAGTTAAAATTCTTGCAGCCGCTCTGGCCCTGCTCCCGATCCTGGGCGTTGGTATCGGTCTGGGTCTGATCTTTGGATCGTTCAATGAGGCGATTGCCCGTAACCCTTCCGTACAAAGCAACCTGTTTGGGACGCTGATTTTCGGCTTTGCCGTGACGGAAGCACTCGCGATTTTCTCGCTGGGTATCTCCTTGCTGATCCTGTTCGGTCTGTAAGATCGAAAAGCGGGTATAGGCTCATGGTTACAATGCGCATGATTTTCGTGGCCCTTATGGGACTGGTACTGGTGGCTTCACCAGCACAGGTTCGTGCGGCTGCGGATGCTACGGCTCCTGCGAATGCGGAAGCCGCGCAAGTGACTGATGATGCCGAACACCCGGTGGAAGCTGCGGAAGAACATCAAGGACTTCCGCAGTTGAATGTACACACCTATCCCAGCCAGATATTCTGGCTGGCGATGATGTTTGTCGTTCTCTACGTTTCCTTTTCGCGTGCCATTTTGCCGATGATCGGCGGCGTGGTCGAAGGGCGCGATGGCATGGTCAAAGGCAATTTGAACAGTGCGCAGGCGATGCGCGATCAGGCCGAAGCGATCAAGGCCGCGTATGAAAAGAGCCTGGAAAATGCCCGTGCCCGTGCGGTGCAGGCGGTTCAGGATGTCGAAAACGCCGCCAAGCAAAAGGCGGCGGATCAGGCCGATACTTTCCGCAAAAAAGCTGAATCGGATCTCTCCGCGGCCGAAGAACGCGTTCTCGCCGTAAAAGGCAAGGCGATGGGCGAAATGACCGCCGTGGCCGCCGATGTTGCCAGCATCGCCGCAGAAAAAATCACGGGGATCAGCACGGACCGTCAAAAGGCGCACGCCATTGTTGAAACCATTGCTAGCAAAGCAAAGGCGGCCTGACCATGATTGAAATCCTCCAACATGATGCCCTGCCCTGGATCGCCATTTCCTTTGCCTTGCTGGTTCTTCTTGGAATCAAAATGGGCGCCGGTAAGATCGCGGCCGCACTCGACAAACGTATTGCCGAAATCCGCGCCGAAATCGACACTGCCGAACGGTTGAAAAAAGAGGCGGCCGACCTTCTCGCCGACTTCCAGAAAAAACAACAGGAAGCCGAAGCCTCCGCCGAAAAAATCATTGCCGATGCGAAAGCTTCCGCCCTGTCCGTTCAAAAAGCCGCCGAAGCCGAGCTTTCCGAGAATATGGCCCGTCGTGAGGCACAGCTAGCGGAACGTCTGAAACGGATCGAAGAAAAAGCGATTGCGGACATTCAAAACCATGCGGCCGATCTGGCCATGCAGGCGACCCGTGAAATCGTGGTCAAAACGATGGATGATAAGGCCAGCGGCAATTTGATCGATCAGGCCATCAAATCCGCCTCGAAATACCTCCAGTAATAATTTGATTAACATAGTCACACTCACCCCCTATACTGCGCTTTCGGGTCATGAGGGGCGCGGGTTATGAGCATTCAGACAAATACAATCACGGATATGGCGCAAAAGGCGCGGTCGGCGGCGTTTGTTTTGTCGCAGGCTCCGGATGCGCAGGTGGATGCCGTCCTTGCCGCTCTCGAACAAAAAATCCGCAATGCACCCGACGGCCTGATGAAGGCCAACCTGCTGGACATCGATCATGCGGTGTCGAAAAACCTGTCTTCGGCGATGATCGACCGCCTGACCCTGAATGATGATCGTATCCGTGGCATGGCGGACAGTGTGGCCTCTATCCGCGCGCAGGAAAATCCATGCGGCAAGGTGCTGGAGGACTGGACGCGCCCGAATGGTTTGCGCATTCAAAAAATATCCGTACCCATCGGTGTGCTCGGCATGATTTATGAATCCCGCCCGAATGTCACCATTGATGCGGCTGCGCTTTGTTTAAAATCGCGCAATGCCGTGATCCTGCGCGGCGGGTCCGAAAGTTTCGAAACATCGAAATTCTTGCATGGGCTTGTGGTTGAATCGCTCATGGAAAACGATCTGCCCGCAAGCTGCGTCGCCATGGTGACGTCGCGGGATCGTGCGCTGGTGGGCGATATGCTGAATGCGGTGGGGCTGATCGATGTAATCATTCCGCGTGGTGGCAAGGGCCTTACGGGCCGCGTGATGGAAGAAGCAAAGATGCCTGTGTTCGCCCATCTGGACGGGAATTGTCATTTGTACCTTCATCCGTCCGTTAAGCCTGATCTGGCGCTCTCTGTGATTAAAAACGCCAAGCTGCGCAGGACGGGTATTTGCGGGGCTGCGGAATCGCTGTTGTTTGATGACGGGCTCGATACCGCCCTCGCCCACGATATTTTAAAAATGCTACTGGCCGAAGGGGTCGAAATTGTCGGGGATGGCAAGGCGCAGGCACTTGATAAAAACATCGTGCCCGCGAGCGATGAAGACTGGTCAACGGAATATCTGGATAAAAAGATTAGTGTAAAATTTGTAAAAGGCGTGGGTGACGCCGTGGCCCATATCAATCATTACGGATCACACCATACCGACAGCATTTTGTGCGAAGATCAATCCGCCGCTGCTTATTTCCTTGCGAATGTGGACAGCGCGATCGTGATGCACAATGCCTCCACCCAATTTGCCGATGGCGGTGAATTCGGTTTCGGGGCGGAAATCGGGATCGGTACCGGAAAACTCCATGCGCGCGGTCCCGTGGGCGTGCGGCAACTCTGCACATTCAAGTACAAGGTGCTCGGCACCGGACAGACGAGGCCGTAACGATGAGATTGCCAGAACTGAAAGACGGTGCTCTCTGGCGCGGTAAAAAAATCGGCCTGCTCGGCGGTTCATTCAATCCGGCGCATGAAGGGCACAGACATATCGCATTACTCGCACTCGAACATTACGATCTAGATTATATCTGGTGGTTGGTGACGCCTCAGAACCCGCTCAAAGACACCACTGACATGGCCCCCTATGACGAACGCGTTGCATCGGTCGAAAAAATGATCGATGGACATCCGCAAATGATGGCGACCCATCTGGAACGTGACCTCGGCACAACCTATACCTATGAAACGGTTCTGGGCCTGAAAAAGGCCTTTCCGGAGACGGATTTCATGTTTATCTGCGGCATGGACAATGCCCTGATCTTCCACAAATGGGATCGGTGGCAGGATTTGCTGGATTTGATCCCCGTGACCTTTATCGACCGCCCCCGTGCTGTCGATGTCGTCGATGGGGCCCCCTTAAAACAGGTGCGCCATAAAAACCTGCTTTGGCTCCATGGTAAGGAAATGAAGGATATTTCCTCCACCGAGATCCGCGCACGTAAAAAACGGACCGAAGGCCGGAGCGTCTAAAAGACAATATTTTCAATAAGATGGGGTGTTTTTGCTATTTTGCACCATGCGCGATGGTTGAGGGCCGCCCGAATCCGGCGTATAATAAAAGAGATGAGAAAAAGCCCCTGCGCTGTTTCAAAACAAACCCCTCCACGGACATTCCACCGAACAGGTAGGCCCGCCTTGCGGGAACGCAGTCTTTTTCCTATATGTATATCCATCAAACAATATAAGGAGGCCATCCCATTCTAAAGACAGACCATTCCGGTACGTGTAACGTGACCGCTCTGAAAGACCTGATCGTTGCATCGCTGGATGCCGATAAGGGCCAAGAAATCCAGGTGATCGACCTGCAAGGACAAAGCGCCCTCGCTGACTATCTTGTTGTCGTCTCTGGTACATCCTCAAGACACATTGTTGCTATGGCTGAAAAGCTGTCCGAACGTCTTGCCGCGCGTGGGACGAAAGACATCCGCATCGAAGGTATGGGCCAGGCAAACTGGGTTGTGCTGGATGCCGGCGATATAATCGTTCACCTCTTCCGCCCCGAAGTGCGGGAGTTTTACAATATTGAGAAGATGTGGACGGTACAAACGCCCGGCCTCGATACAAAAACCGGCGGATTGACCCGCGTTTAAACCCTCTTGGGGGTATCTTTTCCTTTTCGTTTGGGGCATCCATAAAGGATGCCCGCCATAGAATTTATCACGGTTGGAAAA
The DNA here is from genome assembly GCA_964423095.1 of uncultured Micavibrio sp. Classification (GTDB taxonomy): domain Bacteria; phylum Pseudomonadota; class Alphaproteobacteria; order Micavibrionales; family Micavibrionaceae; genus Micavibrio_A. The sequence goes on along the minus strand of CAYRDI010000037.1, from coordinate 13,195 downwards.
CTGAAAAACGATCCGCTTCTGGACGTTTTTGAAGATTACCGCAAACGCCTGACCGGCAAATTTACGCTGGTCGAAATTGATGACCGCGTGCAAGGCGGGCAAATCTCCAAAATCATGGAACGCATAAATCCTGCGGCCGCGCTGGTGGTGATGGATGAGCGCGGCAAGAGTCTCGCCAGCCGTGATTTCGCCGCGAAGATGGATCATTGGCAATCAACGCACGGGCTGATCCAGTTCGTGATCGGCGGGGCCGATGGGTTGTCCGATGATCTTCGTCAAAAAGCCACGTTCCTGTTATCTTTTGGTGCGCAGACATGGCCCCACATGATGGCGCGGGTTATGTTGATGGAACAGGTTTACCGGGCCCAGCAAATTCTGGCGGGCCATCCGTATCACAGGGATTGAAATGAAGTTTGTTTATGTTGCCTTGTTTCTTTTTATACCCTGTGTCGCAGAAGCGCAGGAGGTTGTGCCCGCACGCCATCCCGCCCAACAAATCGAAATGGACAAAAGTGCGGTAGAGGCCAAAAAGGCGGAGTTGGAATCACAGGCCAAAAAGATCGCCGGTGAAATGGATGATACCAAGGATGCTTTGGTTTCCGTTGCCGCCGATGTAAAGAAGAATGAAGCGCGCCTGACTGAACTGGACAAACGTATTGTGGCCGGTCGCGCGGAACAGGACGAAATCGAAGCAAGGTTGAAAAAAGACCGCCGCTCCATCGGGGATCTTGTGCTGGCACTGGAAAGGCTGGACCGCACGCCGCCCGAAGCCCTTCTGGCCAAACCGGGTGCCCCGCTTGAAACGGCGCAGAGCGCGATGTTGCTCCAAAGTATCCTGCCCAACATTTATGACCGGGCGGAGCATTTGAAAAAAGACCTGGCGCGTCTGGATGAATTGATCGCGAACCTGCAAAAAGACCGTGAAGAGGTGAAGGAAGCGTCCCAAACGCTTGCCGAGAAACAGGAAACGATGAACGGGCTGTTGAAGAAGCGTCAGGCCTTGTATGCCAGCACCCGCGGCGGCATCAAAGAGCAAGAAGCAGAATTACGGGAAATTTCGGCACGGGCAGAAAATATCCAACAGCTTGTCTCCAGTGTCGAGGAGTATCAAAAAGAAGCGGAAAGCCGTACGCAAAAGGCGGCGCGGACACATGTGGATGACGGCGCAGACGATGGCGGCATGGCTCCTGCTCCTGCAGCGGCGCGCGCCACCCCCATTCCAAAGGCCGGTGCGGCCCAGCTTCCCGTTTCCGGCGTGATCCGCGTGGGGTATAAACAACGGGATGAGATCGGTGCCGAAAGTCAGGGGTTGACCATCGAAGGCCGCCCTGGTGCGCTGGTGGTTTCCCCCATGGGTGGTGTCGTGCGTTATGCCGGTCCTTTCCGGAATTACGGGCAGATAATCATTGTGGAACATCAAAAAGAATATCATAGCCTTATTGCAGGTTTGGCCAGAATTGATACAGTGGTCGGGCAATCCGTGGCCGCAGGAGAACCGGTCGGAACGCTTTCCCGGAAATCCGGTGGGGGCGGTAACCCGACCCTGTATTACGAACTCCGCCTGAACGGTGAACCCGTCAATCCTGCCCGCAAATTTGCCGGATTATAAACATAAGGAAATCCTATGCGTCGACTGCCCCGCCTCGTTCTCTCCCTCGCCCTTTTGTCCTTTGTCGCCCCGCTGGCGATTCACAATGCGCAAGCACAGGATGAAAAACGAACGGCAACGGCCGAAGAAGACAAAGATCCCGATGCCAACAATACGTACAAACAGCTCAACCTTTTTGGTGAAGTGTTCGAACGTGTGCGCGCCAATTACGTCGATCCGGTTTCAGACAAACAACTGATCGAATATGCGTTGAATGGCATGCTCTCGAACCTCGATCCGCATTCCAGCTATATGAACGAAAAAGAGTTCAAGGATATGCAGGTTCAGACCAAGGGGGAATTTGGCGGGCTGGGTATTGAGGTCACGATGGATAATGGTTTCGTCAAGGTCGTATCCCCGATCGATGACACCCCGGCCTTCAAGGCCGGTATCTTGGCCGGTGATTATATTACGGACATTGATGGTACGCCTGTCATGGGCCTGACGCTGAACGATGCCGTTGATAAGATGCGCGGCAAGGTTGGTACCAGTGTAAAATTGCAGGTGCGCCGTCAGGGTGTGGAAGGTCCGCTGGACTTTACCTTGAAACGCGATGTCATTCGCATCAAATCCGTACGTTACCACGTTGAAAACGACAATATCGGTTATATCCGCATCACGACCTTCAACCAGAACACGGTAGAGGGTGTGGAAGGTGCGATTGCCGACATCCGCAAAAAGGTCGGCGATGAAAAATTGCTGGGCTATATTCTCGACCTTCGGAACAATCCCGGCGGCCTGCTGGATCAGGCGATCGGTGTTTCCGATGCGTTTTTGGACAAGGGTGAAATCGTTTCGACGCGGGGACGCAGCGAAGAAGACACCAAACGTGATAATGCCACCCCCGGCGATCTGGCGGACACAAAACCGATGGTCGTTTTGATCAATGGCGGTTCGGCCTCAGCCTCGGAAATTGTTTCCGGCGCGTTGCAGGATCATCACCGGGCGATTCTTCTGGGCACCCGGTCGTTTGGTAAAGGATCTGTACAAACGGTGATCCCCCTGCCAGGCAACGGTGCGATGCGCCTGACCACGGCGCGATACTACACGCCTTCCGGCCGTTCCATTCAGGCAAAGGGTATTGATCCGGATATTGTTGTCGAGCAAGCGAAGATCGAAACCATTTCCTCCGCCGAGGACGTTCATGAAGCGGATCTTCCGGGTGCCTTGAAAAACCCGGATGCCAAAACCGCGCCGGCACCGGAGGTGAAGAAAGTTATTACTGAACCGCCGGTTCCCGCAAATGATTCCGAAAAACCAAAGCTGGATGAACAGCAGGATTCGGAAAAGCAGGATTACCAGCTTTCGCGGGCAATTGACCTGATCCGCGGTGTCACGCTGTATCAGGGACGCATGAAATAAAACCGAAAAGCGGGGAACGAACCTTGGCAGGCGTGCAAACATTCATGGGTAAAATCGGTGGTTGGGTACCCCCTGTTTTTCGTCGTGATGCGGCTGGCGCGGACTCTTCTTTTTCCCGTACGTTTCGTCAGGGCATGGTCTATGGGGCCATTCTTCTGGCCCTTCTCGGCGCATGGATGGTTTTTCGCGCGGATGATACGGCGTTGACCGTTCAATCAAAAATCCCTGCCAAAACCGCCGTGATCGAAGTCCCGGAAACCGCCCATCCGCAAAAAACGCCTGTGGCTGAAACCATCACGGCTGAACAGGTTGCGCAGGAAGGATCCACGGCCGATTCCTTGCCGCCAGCCCCAATCGACGGCTTGTTTGAAGAAAAAGATGGCAAGCGCTTGCCGGTCATTCGCAAGGCCGATGAAATGTCACCGTTCCAGGCTTATAAACGTCCGTTTACGGCAGTCGCGGGCCGTCCGAAGGTTGCCTTTGTGGTGGTTGATTTCGGCTTGTCGGATAAAACGTCTACCGATGCTTTGAAAACATTGCCTCCCGATGCGACGCTGGTTTTGAATCCTTATTCGGACGATGCCGGAAAATGGGCCTCTGATGCGCGCCGGTATGGGCACGAAACATGGGTCTTTTTACCGATGCAGGATGCCGCCGCCACGGCGGATATGGACGCGGGGCCTCTGGCTCTGGTGGTGGATGGTTCTATCGAAGAAAACAAAGAACGGCTGGAAACAATATTGTCGCGGGCTGCCGGTTATGTGGGTGTGGTGACGCGCAGCGGCCACAGGTTTTCTGATGGCGATATGAACGCAACCCCTCTTCTCAATCAAATTTTTTCCCGCGGGATCGGTTTTGCCGAAAGCACCGTTCAGGGCACCACGTTCGGGGCAGGTGTTGCCCATGAATCTGGCCAGCCTTACGTGAAAAATGATTTCTGGTTGGATGCCAATCTGCATCCCGATGGGTTGCAATCTGTATTTCATGACATCGAAACCTATGCCAACAAAAACGGTCGCGCGGTTGTTTTCCTGCACCCCTATCCCGTCTTGCTGGCAATGGTTGCAGACTGGTCGAAGAACGCCGGGGACAAGGGGCTGCAAACCGCGCCGCTATCGGCCTTGGTGGAATGACGATGGTTTTGCTTCCTTACAGGCCATGTGTCGGCCTTTGTCTTTTCAATGCCGATGGCCGTGTTTTTGTGGGGGAACGGATCGATTCTCCTGGAGCGTGGCAAATGCCGCAGGGCGGCATCGATGACGGCGAAGATATTCGTACGGCGGCTTTCCGTGAATTGAAAGAAGAAACAGGTACGGACAAGGCGGACATCATCCGTATTCATGATACGCCGTTGCGCTATGATATTCCCGCCGATGTTCGCGCCCGACTTCCTTGGGGAAATCAATATGCGGGCCAGGAACAGACATGGGTCGCCTTACGTTTTACGGGGAATGACTCCGACATCAAACTTGATGCATGGGATCATCCGGAATTCGCGCGCTTTCAATGGGTGCCCTTGTCCGATGTGCCGGACATGATCGTTCCCTTTAAAATCGATACCTATCGTGAAGTGGCGCGAATTTTTGCAGACATTGCCCCAAAATAAAAATCCCCGCTGTGGCGGGGATTTTTATCTTACTGATTGAGCGGTGACCATGCGGGGTCTGACCCGTCATTGGGTAACTGCATCTTGCGCTCGTTATATCCCGTGATGTCGATCGTATAGACATTCGTGTGTGCACCGGCATCTTTGAAATAGGCCAGAACGCGGCCGTTGGGCGACCATGTCGGTCCTTCTACATGGAAAGCCTGTGTGATCAGACGTTCGCCGGAGCCATCGGGACGGATCACGCCCAGATAAAACTGCCCCTTGCTCATTTTGATGAATGCGATCAGATCGCCGCGCGGGGACCATACGGGGGACGCATAACGCCCTTCCCCGAACGTGATCCTGCGGGCATTGCCGCCATTGGCATCCATCACGTAAATTTGCTGGGTACCGCTTCGGTCGGATTCAAACGTGATCTGCCGGCCATCGGGGGAATAGCTTGGCGCGGTATCAATCCCGCCATTGTCGGTCAGCTTGGCCGCACGACGGGAGCGCAAATCCATTTCATAAATATCGGTGTTACCGTCCTTGGCCATGCTCATGACAACCTTGTTGCCATCAGGCGAAAAGCGCGGGGAGAAGGTCATGCCCGGAAAATCACCCAGAACTTCCTGACGCCCGGAATCGATGTTGTACAGATAGACACGGGGTTTGCCACCCTTATAGGACATATAGGCAATTTCCTGCGCCGTGGGTGAAAAACGCGGGGTCAGAACCAGTGCGCCGCCATCGGTCAGATAACGGTGGTTGGCGCCGTCCTGATCCATGATCGCAAGGCGTTTGATGCGGTTGGTTGCGGGGCCCGTTTCGGAAATATAAACGATACGGGAATCGAAATACCCGTCTTCACCGGTCAGACGTTTGTAAACGTCATCGGAAATAATGTGGGCGATGCGGCGCCAGTTCTGCGCCGTGGTCATATAGGCCATGCCCGACATCTGCTTTTGCGAATACACATCCCACAGGCGGAATTCCACGCGGGTGCGGCCATCGGGGGCTTGTGTCACGGAACCCGTTACCAATCCTTGCGCGTTGATAGCGCGCCATTCGCCAAAACGGGGGCCGTCTTTTTGAATGGAGGCGGCGTCCTGAATAAACGATGCGGGGTTCAACGGTTTGAACAGGCCTGATCCGCCAAGGTTGTTGGTGATGATTTGCGGAATGTCTTTGGCGAAGGCCGCAAATTCCGGACGCTGCGCATAAAACGGTGCGATGGCGATCGGCACGGGTTCGATCTTTCCCTTGTTTACGTCCACCCGCAATTGGGCGTGCGCAGGGCTGACGAACACGATGCCGCAAAGGGCAACGAAAACGGCCAGTATCTTTTTCATCGGTCTTTCCTTTTCAAACAGTCAGTCTCTTGTATCACAGCATTTCGCGCGGGTCGAAGGTGACAATCATATCTTTCCACGTATCATATTTGTCCGGGTTTAAAACAAGCGTTTCGCACTGCGGCGAATTGACGGCGCGGATGGCGGAATCGGCGGCAGCACGGAAATAGCTATCCTGATTATACCGCCATTGGTCCACCACGGTGGCGCTCAAAACATGGCGGTCGGGTGAAACGGTCAGGCGGACATCCACGACCAGATCTTCGGCGTAACGGGCCCCCGCCTGAATCGACCAGCATTTCGACAGTTGCTGGCGAAGCGCGTCCAATTCGCTCATGGTCAGCGTTTCGGAAAAAGCGGCCTGCGGCGCGGGTGCGGCGGCTTCCGCTGTTTTGCTGGTCGGTACGTCCTCTTCCACCTGCGGCTTGCTATCCTGCAGGTTTTTCAGCAATTTTGAAAAATCTTCCTGTTGCGTTTCTTCCACCGGCTTTTCTTCGGGTTTTTCTTCCGGCTTTTGCAATTCTTCCTTGGGCGGGGGCGGCGTGACCGGCTTTGGTTTGGGTTTTGCCTCTGTCTTTGGTTTGGGCGGCGTGATTTCCTTGGGCGGTTCGACGGCCTCCACCTTCGGTGGCATTGGTTTTGCCTCGGGCGGTTTTTCCTTGATTTCTTTTTCCGGTGCGGGCGCGGCCTTCACCGGTATCTTGTTTGTGGTTGTCATTTCCGCAATGGGGAGAATTTCAACCGGAATGGCCGTGCTGTCCATAGGGTCGGGTGTGCGTTTCAAGTATGGCAGGCCCGTGATCGCCACGATAACAAGCGCGATATGAAAAACCGCAGACGCAATTAGAGGCGTTTTCATGCCTTCTGGTATTTCGATTTTGTCCGGTTTCAAGGTGGCGGTCGTCATGGCCCGACTCTTCTAGAAAATTTTTATGGCCGATTTATGGAGCGGCCACGGAAATCAGGGCAACCTTTTTAAAGCCCGCCCCGTTGATCGTACCCAGAACGCCCATAACCTTGCCATAATCAATCCCCTTGTCGGCGCGGACATAAATCCGGCGGTCGGGGTTGTCTTCGGTCATGGAGGTCAGGATGGTTACGATACGATCTTCGGTCACTTCGGTGTCGCCCACAAAAATCTTGCCACTTTTGTCGATGGAAACTTCCAGCGGTTTGTTATCTTCATCGCTGATCGCCTTTGCCTTGGAATCGGGAAGGTCGATGGGCACGCCGGAAGTGAGCAACGGAGCCGCGACCATGAAGATGATCAAAAGCACAAGCATGACATCGACCATCGGCGTGACGTTGATTTCCGCCATGGGACGATAAGAGCTTCCCCGCCCGTTGCGTCCGCCGTTGTTCGTTGACATACCCATGGTTATGCCACCTTCTTGCTGGAGCGGCCATTGCCGTCCTGGGATTCCAGATGGCGGGATAGAATGGCGGCGAATTCGTTGACGAAGGCATCCAGCCGCCCGGCATAACGCTGCAATTTGCTGGAATAGCCGTTATACGCGATGACGGCCGGAATAGCGGCGACGAGGCCGAGGGCGGTTACGAACAACGCCTCCGAAATCCCCGGTGCGACCACGGCGAGCGATGTGTTGTTGGAATGGGCGATGGAATTAAAGGAATTCATGATCCCCCACACGGTTCCGAACAATCCGATAAACGGGGCCGTGGAGCCGATCGTGGCCAAAAAGGTCATCCCCCGCTCCAGACGGGCCATTTCGCGGCTGATCGCCACGGTCATGGCGCGCTCCACGCGTTGGCGCAAGGAGGCCTGAAGATTGTCGCGGTCAGGAACGCCGCCGGACACAGTGTTTTGCCATTCTTCCATACCGGCGGAAAAAACTTTTAACAGAGGGTCATGCGGGCTTTTCTTAATTCTTTGGTAGAGCTTATCCAGCGGCTCGCCCGACCAAAAAGCATCCTCGAACTTGTTGGCGCGGCGGTTTAATTTTCCGATCGTCGCCTTTTTTTCGAAAATGATGGCCCAGCACCAAACAGAGGCAAAGACGAGAATCAATGCCACCGCCTTGACGATAATGTCGGCATGCATAAAAAGGGCGATGATACTCAGATTTCCATCAAAGGACTGACCTGCGGCGACGGCATCGACGGCGTTGCTGTTCATGTGGCTTTCTACTCCTGTAATTTGTCGCGGACCATTTGGGGGACACGGACGGGGCGACCCGACTTTTCATCCACGCACACAATGGTGACCGTCATGGAGAAAAGCATAAAATCTTGGCAAAAAATAGACTGATTCAGGATAAATGAGCTATTTTTCAGTTCTTTTAGGGTGGTTTCGACCCGGAGCATCTCGTCCAGTCTGGCCGGTTTGAAATAATCGGCCTCCAGATGGCGGACGACGAATAATGCGCCCGTCTCATGGTGAATGACCGAAGATTGCAACCCGATGTCCCGGAGGTATTCGGATCTCCCCCGCTCGCACCAGTTGATATACTGGCCGTGATACATGATCCCGCCGGCATCGGTATCTTCGTAATAAACGCGGTATTCGCAGGAATGGGTTTTGGACATGGGGCCCTCTAGGTTTCTGGCCGCTATTATTGGTCGAAAAGCGCATCCTGCAAGGGGTTTTTGGGTGTTAGCCCGAAATACTGGTATCCCTTGGCGGAAATCACGCGGCCGCGCGGGGTGCGTTGCACGAACCCCTGTTGCATCAGATAGGGTTCGATCACGTCTTCGATGACATCGCGCTGTTCGGACAGAACGGCGGCAATCGTTTCAATGCCCACGGGTCCGCCGCTGTAATTTTCGATGATGCAGTTCAGGTAGCGGCGATCCATCCCGTCCAGCCCCGCGCCGTCCACATCGAGGCGCGATAAAGCGGCATCGGCCTGCTTTTTGCCGATACTGGCGTGCCCATCGACGGCGGCAAAATCGCGCACGCGGCGGGTGAGACGTCCGGCAATGCGCGGCGTTCCGCGCGAACGGCGGGCGATTTCCAGTGCGCCGTCCTCTGTTAATGTCATGCCGAGGATGCGCGCAGAACGGGCCACGATCTTGGTCAGTTCTTCGTCCGTGTAAAATTCCAGCCTTAAAGGAATGCCGAAACGATCCCGCAATGGGCCCGTGAGCAGCCCGCTGCGCGTGGTCGCGCCCACCAGTGTAAAGGGCGCGAGGTCAATCTGCACCGACCTCGCCGCAGGCCCTTCCCCGATAATCAGGTCGAGCTTGCGGTCTTCCATCGCGGGATAAAGAATTTCTTCAACGGCCGGATTGAGTCTGTGAATTTCATCGATAAACAAAACATCATGCGGTTGCAGGTTGGTCAGGATGGCGGCGAGGTCACCGGCACGGGCGATGACGGGGCCGGATGTTGCACGAAATCCAACGCCAAGTTCGCGGGCGATGATTTGTGCCAATGTGGTTTTACCGAGCCCCGGCGGGCCAAACAAAAGAACATGATCCATACAATCGCCGCGCGATTTGGCGGCATTGATAAAAACTTTCAGATTTTCGCGCACGGCTTTCTGGCCCGTAAAATCTTCCAGCCTGTCGGGGCGCAGCGGGGCTTCTTCGATCTTCTCGCCTTCTTCCAAAACGGCCTTCAAGGACGGGTTTGTCATGCGCTGAGTTCCTTTAAGGCCAGACGGATGATTTCGCCGAGCGCTGCATTGTCGTTGCCTGCTTTGGTTTTGGCGGCGAGTACAGCCTGATACGCATCCGCCTTGGCATAGCCAAGGTTCACAAGTGCGGACACGGCATCGTTATCAATGCTGGCGGCGGCGATGATTGGATTGTTTGCGGCTTCTTTTTTGGGAAGCGCGGATGATAAATCAATCTTTCCGGCCTTGTCCTTTAATTCGGTGACGATACGGGTGGCCAGTTTCGGGCCGACCCCATCGGCCTGTTGAATGGCGTTTTTGTCGCCGGAAATGATGGCAAAGCCCAACCGTTCGGGTGGGCACGCGCTTAAAATCGCCATGCCGACGCGGCTGCCCACGCCCTGCACACTGGTCAGCAGCCGGAACCATTGTTGTTCCATCGCATCCTTGAATCCGTACAGGTTGATCGCATCCTCGCGCACATGGGTATCGATGAGCAGCGAAACCGCATCACCCTTTTGTCCCGCGCTTTGCAAGGTGCGGCCCGAACAATGGACAACGTAACCAACGCCGCCGACATCCAACAGGATGTAATCGGGGCCGAAGGAATCGATATGGCCGGATAATTTACCGATCATTTTGCCATCCTTGCCACGACATCGGCGAAACGGCTTTTGGTTGTGGCGTGATGGGCATGGCAAATGGCGACCGCAATCGCGTCCGCCTCGTCCGCCCCCAGCCCCCGCCCGACCGTGGGGATCAAGGATCGCACCATCATTTCAATCTGGTCTTTTGTCGCATGGCCGTTGCCAACCACCGATTTTTTAATCAGGTTGGCCGCATATTCATGGACATCGATTCCGTTTCTTGCGGGAACGACCATGGCTACACCACGCGCTGCGCCCAGCTTGATGGCGGAGGCGGCATTGTTGTTCATGAAGGTTTCTTCTATGGCGGCGGTTTCGGGTTTCCATTCCTGGATCACCTTTTCCATACCGTCATAAATTTCGTTCAGTCGCCCGGCAAGCGATCCTTCCGAATCCGTTTTGATGGTGCCGCAGGCAAGGAAGGAAAGACGGTTGTCCACCGCCTCCACAATTCCCCACCCTGTTTTCTGTAAGCCTGGATCGATGCCGAGAATCCTCATGC
>CAYRDI010000037.1:0-2418 GCA_964423095.1 uncultured Micavibrio sp. | reverse complement strand
GTTTTGGCTGTTTCCTCGTCAACATTGGACATAACATTTGGATTCCAGACGAAGCCGGATTTTTGCGGCTCCCCGTATTTCTGGGTCATGGCGGCGAGTACAGCGCCGAAATTATCCGGTGCGCAGGTGATAAAATGCCCGTCCTCATCGCTTTCGGCATTGTCGGCCCCTGCTTCCACGGCGGCTTCGAACATTTGATCCGCGCTGGCTTTGTCGGCGGGATACACGATCTCTCCCACACGGTCGAACATGAAGGATACGGAATTGGTTTCACCCAGCGTTCCGCCGCATTTGGTGAAATAGGATCGAACATCCCCCACCGTGCGCGTGCGGTTGTCGGTCAGTGTTTCAACGATGATGGCAACGCCGCCGGGGCCATAGCCTTCATAGCGCATATTCTCGTAATTATCGGCATTTCCGGCCCCCACGGCGCTATCGATGGCGCGTTTGATCCGGTCATTGGGCATATCCACGGCGCGGCCGGCGGCTATGGCGGCGCGCAGACGCGGGTTGTTCCCCGGTTCCGGCCCGCCCAGCTTGGCGGCCACGATAATCTCGCGCCCTATTTTCGTGAAAATCTTGGCCCGCTTGGCGTCCTGTGCGCCTTTGCGGTGTTGAATGTTCTTAAACTTGGAATGGCCAGCCATTTGTAAAAAGCTCCTTTTATGGGGAACTTTTACACCGCCGGAATGCGGTTATGCAAGCGGGGGCCGACAATAACGGGCTCTATCCGCGCGCAAAGCCCCCCTTTTCCCGTTTCGATGAAGGTGCCGCACAATGTCGCCTCCCCATCGGCTGGCACCATCCGTTCGGACGGTGTTTTGCGGACAAAACGGTGGATGGAAATATCCTTTCGCACGCCGATCACGGAATCATAATCGCCCGTCATGCCGGCATCGCTTTGGTATCCCGTGCCGCCCGCGTAAATCATCTGGTCTGCCGTCGGCATGTGCGTGTGGGTGCCGACGATGGCTGTGATACGCCCGTCAAAATAATGGCCGAAGGCATTCTTTTCTGATGTCGCTTCGCCATGCAGATCCACAAAAATGGCATCGACGTTTCGCCCAAGTTGGTAATCCTTCAACAACGCATCCATCGTCTGGAACGGGCAATCGATCGGGTCCATGAACAAACGGCACATGGCGTTGACGATCAGGATTTTTTCGCCCTCGTCCGTCGTATGCAGATAAGCACCGTTTCCCGTTGTGCCTTTGGGGAAGTTTAAGGGGCGCAGGAGTTTTTCATCGCGCGCGATATAGGGAATGATTTCGCGTTGATCCCAGATATGGTTGCCGGTGGTCACGCAATCCGCGCCGGATTCATAAAATTCCTTACAGATCGCTTCGGTGATGCCAACGCCGTGTGCGGCATTCTCGCCGTTCACGATGGCGACATCGATCTTCAGATTCTTTTTCAAAACGGGCAAATGTTTGACGATCCCATCGCGCCCAGACCGTCCCATCACATCACCGACAAACAAAATACGCATCGTGTTCTTTCTAATTCCTGAAATCATGCACTCCCGACGGCGTCACCACCAGATCGAGCGTTTGGTCATGCTCTTCGGTAGGTAATCCAAAAAGCACGATTTGGCTGGCGTAGGCAACCCCCACGGCCAAAACATCTTTGCGTTTGCGCAAATCTTCCAGCGTGGCGTCATAATGCCCCGCACCGCGGCCCAGCCTGTTTCCTTTGCGGTCAAAGGCCAACATGGGAACAACAAGAATATCCGGATCGACTATTTTACCGTCTTTGGGAATCATCACACCGTAATCACCGCGGGCCAGATCGCTCTTCCCGTCCCAGGTATGGAAACGCATCACGCGTTCCGGTTTTTGTGTGACGGGTAATGCGATGGTCGCACCGCGTTGCAACAGATCATCGATGATATAACGCGCATCGAATTCATTCGTCATCGGCCAATAGGCGGCGACCACCTGCCCCGCCTTGACCGCCACATGTTCATGAAACAGCGTCGTCGCCGCTTCAAAATCTTTTTCTTCGGGGGGGATGCGTTCAAGGTGTTGTAACGCCTGTTCGCGGAGTTCGTCTTTGGTCATCGGATCGTTATAAACCAAAAACAAAAGCGCCGCGAGTACCGTGTCTTTAAGTAATCCGCATGTGGCCCTGAATAAACAGGTGGGTCCCAAAATAACCGGACCACGGTCCGGCCAGCGTCAGGTCCCTTAATGCGAACATTATCGGCCCCTGGGATTAAGTGAGATCACGTGTACCGCAGCTATTACCAATATAGCACACGCCCGCGCGTTTTTCAGCGGGGGCGGTAAAAAATTATAACCGATTGGAATGATTAGAGTTTTCCGATGCTTCCGGCGATGGCGTCAATGCGGGAGGCCAGGATGTCGATGGCGGAAACGATCGCTTCTTCCTCTTCGTCCGTCATCCGCATACCCATTG
>CAYRDI010000036.1:10995-21835 GCA_964423095.1 uncultured Micavibrio sp. | reverse complement strand
ATATAGCCGTTCCACAAATGGGTGAATCCGCCCGCGACATAGACTTTCCGGTTGCCTTGAATCTGGCTGGAACGCAGCCCCGCATAGGTCAAGGTTTTCCCGATGTATTTGTTGTAACGCGTGGACAGGACAGGCGTGTTCGCATCTTCGCTATCATCGGCAAACTTGTTGTATGTCTGCGTGTTTTTAAATGAAAGCGATACGTCATAGGTGTTGTCCTGCGTCGCCAAAAAGTCCTGATTGACCGGGATATTGAATTGATCGGAACGGATTTCGCCTTGCGGGCCGTAAAAGAAAACCTCGAACAGGTTGTCGCCTGCATATAATTGTATGTCGTCGAATTCATAGCGGGCGGTATCGTCCACGCTCTGACGGGCCACATAGGCACCGTCACGGTAAAGTTCAACATCCCATCCGGGAAGGCTGTCGCCGCTGATGGTCGTGGTCTGGAAATCGGCGTTGCGGAGCGGGTTGTTGTTAACGCGAAATCCCAATTCCTGCGTGCTGCCGCCGGCGAGTGGAACCTGTGTTGTATCGACGTCGCCAAACCCGTAATAACGGGCTTTCAAGGGCCCAAGCAAAACCGGGTCTTCCTCATCCCGGCTGAAGCGGGTGCGCACACCGGTTAGTTTGTCATCCTTGTCCCAGAAACTCACGCCGTAAAAATTGTGGCGAAGCAGGTCGCCCTGCGCCGATGTTACGTTACGATAGGATGTTGTTGCCTTCTTATCTTCAGCTTTTACGACACGCAGGTTGTGTTGGGTTTCCAGCGTGTTGATGTCCAGCATCTTTTCTTCGGTTTTCAGGCGCGGCAATACGGGGGCGTTTGAACTTGCCTGCGCTTTCCCCCTTTTTTGACGGTCGTTTCTAGCAAGAGCCGGATAGGGGAACGGCGTTTTGATTTCGACATATTGTTGCTGGATGTCCGGCGTCATATCAATGGACATCCATTTTTTTGCGGCAGCCGCACTTATATATAATGTGCCGGATTCTTCATACGTATCACTGGGTTGAACTTGGTAGCTTTCGTTGCGGGAAACGACCTCACCCTTGTTGAAGTCAAAACGAATCAGCCAGTCTTCGCGCAGGAACCATCCCGACCCGATTTTTTTATCACGCATATAGTCGACCGGCAGTTCCAGCTGCGTCAGCAAATCTTCAAGATCGTAATAGATGGTGTTGCCGTGCTTGAGGGCGGCCATATCCGTCTGCATGACAAAGTCCCCCGATTTTGGGCGCAGCAAAAGCGTTTCACCATCGGGAATCTGTGACAGCGGATCCGCACTTCGTTCGTCTTGCTCTTTTTTTGCATCATAGGCCTTGAGGCCGCCGCCGATCCTGGCAACGAAGGAGTGCGCGAGGCTTTGCAGCGATGCGCGGTCCAGCCCGCCCGGCTCTTCCTTTGCATGGGCGGGGGTTGCCGTTAGGCAAAAAAGGACCATTGCCAGAATTCCGGTAAGAATTCTTAACCTATGGAAATTACTGTAAAATTTGTTAACTTTTGCCATGAAACAAGCAGAAAAATTAAGGATTTAAGTGTAATATGGTTAATAGCCAAGTTGTTGCCTAAGGCTTTGCAATTCCAGTGCCATTTTTACTTGTCATGATGATTGGCAGTATGGAAAATTAACCAAGATTTCCTGAATATTTTAAGTTTAAGAATGATTTAATCTTTTTTTTATATGATAAGCGTGTACCATAGTCGAACGGTTCATTCCCGTTCGGGTCGCAGAAGCAAACCGCATATATCTAGGAACGATAACAGGAGATCACCTTATGAAAACCAAACTCACCGCAAAAGTATTGCTTGCCGTGGCAGGAATTGCCGCGCTTACATTTTCCGGTAACGCCCAGGCGCAAACCGCGAACGTAACGGCCGCCGTTACGGTGCAAAACGCCCTGACGCTGACCGTCGTCAACAACATCAACTTCGGTATTGTGGCCGCCATTTCCGATGCTGCGCAAACGGCAACGCTGGACATTGATGCGACAACAAATGCTCTGGCTGCAAGCACGACGGGCGCGCCGGCCGTTTTTGCCTCCATCGACAGCACTGCGGCCAAGGGCGGTGATATTACGGTGGAAGACGGCGCAAACGGTGCCACGATCAACATCACGATCAACAACGTGATCGATCCGATCTCCGGTCCTTCTTCTTTCACGCTTGCCCGTTTTGAAACGGCCTATAATGCCGGAGCGACCGTATCCCGTACCGCCGGTACGCCGTTTACCGCGACGTTCGATACGGCTTATGCGGCCGGTGTGAACAACCTTGCCATCGGTGCCGGTATCACCACGAAGACAACGGTTGCGACCTATGCGGACGCCACCTATAACGGCTCCTTCGACGTCGTGTTCTCCTACTAAGAACGCCTGGAATTATTCGAGAACCCCGTGGATGTTTCATTCACGGGGTTTTCTTTTGCGCAAAAAAAAATTAAGATGGGTGCATCCACCAACATTAATCGGTTTTTGCCATGAATAAGTTTTTTGCAACGGTTCTCTCTCTCTTCTTGTCCTTTTCGGTGTTTGCCGCGCATGGCGCGCAAGCAGCCCGGATCGATCTTCTGCCCCGCAAAATTGTCCTGGAAGACCGCCAGTCCGGCGGAGAGCTCACCATCATGAATATGGGCAACAAGTCCAATCATGTGCGCATTTCTTTCCTTTCCTACCGGCAGGATGAAAAGGGGGTTTATCACGAACTGAAAACCCCCCTGAATCCCGCGTTCGACCCTGAAACGGTGGTGCGGATTTCTCCGAAACAATTTACGTTGCCGCCCAATGGCCGGCAAAAGGTGCGTTTCAGCATCCGCAAACCCGCCGATCTGCCGGATGGGGAATATCGGTTTCATATCAAAGCGATCAGTTTTGACGACGAGGAGTTTTCGGTGCGTCGCAAAGCGATCGAAGGAAGTAACATGAGCGTAAAGACAAATCTCGCGCTGGTTATTCCTGTCGTTGTACGCAAAGGCGAACTACAGGCAACCGCCAAGATCAAGGACATCGGTTTTATTTCTGCGGCGCAATCCTCCAGCGGCAAACCGGCCTTGAAGCTCACGATTGCCAGAGAGGGTAATAAAGGCGTGATGGGCACATTGCGGGCCGTCCAAAAACAAGCGGGGGCCGCAGAACCTGTTGAAATCGGTATCGTCAGCAACCTGAATGTTTTTGCCGAATCCGATCACAGGGATGTGGAAATGCCGCTGGAAAAAGTACCGGGGCCGGGGCCGATTACGCTGATCTACACCAATGATTTCGGGGACAAGGGCGTTCTGGATGAAGTTACGCTGGAAAGATAGCGGGGATGTTTTCATTGTTCTGCTGGCGGCTCTTGTTTTCGTCTGCGGCGGCAATGGGGCCAGAGCGCAGACGATCAGTGAAATTACGCCGTTAAATTTTGGAACGATCGTTATCATTTCTTTTTCGGCTGTCGGGAGTGTGACCCTCAATCCTTCGGGTGGCTATACCTACAATTCCAATGTTTATTTGATTGATCCGCCGCAACTGGGGGAATACCAGCTCAGCGGTGGTCCCCCGAATGCGCTTTATACGTTGAGTTTTCCCTCATCCGTTCCCATGAACGGCGGCGGCGGCCCCTTTACGCTCGACAATCTGGAGGCGCGACCGCTGACCCTGATGACCGACGGGGCGGGGGAAGATACCTTTACCGTCAGCGGCAGGATACAAACTTTGGGTGGCGGTACCCATTACAATGACGGGGCCTATAACGGTGTCGTCACCATCACGATGAATTTTTAAGATTCGTTAAAAAGTGAATCTTTTTCAAGGGCTTAGACCTGTTTTGATAAAAAAACCACACACCCCTTAAAACTTTGATTCTAAAGCATTTCTATTTGACGATAGGGCTCTCCGTCTGTAGCCTTGATGATGAGGGATTCTCTCGCAACCGCGGGAGGGTCTTTAGGGCCTATTCGGTCGTTCTATCTTAGGGAAAACACCATGATCATGGTGCCGGCCCGGGGACATACTCCGTTCTCGTGGCCAAGGATGAAATTTTGGGGCTATCTTGCTCTGTGGCTGACGGTCGTCGCCACGGCGGGGTGCGATTCATCCTCCTCGTATCCGGCATCCAGCGGCACGCAACCGCGTGTTGAAAAACTCAAAACCAACATCAATGCCGATGAGGCGCGGCAACTGGCCGAACCCATTTCAAAAACGCCCGGTTTGAGTGTCGATGCGAATGCTGCACAAAACATGGCCATCGGCAACGAAGTATATAACGGCATGGAACCGCCGAAAGGATTGAAGACCAATCGTTTGTTCGATACATCGGCGGGCAACGATGATGAACGCTTTGCCCGTTTGGAAGCCGCCGTGCAAAAGCTCCGTGATGATTTCGATTCCGTCAGTCCTTCCATCAACCGTCTGATTTCGATCGAAGGGGAAATCCAGTCACTGGTGGATCAGTTGAACGTACTGGTTGAACAGGATAATGGACAGCAGGCCATTGCGGATGTTCCGCCTGTCAGTGCCGATATGATCGAAGAAGATTCTGCGCAAGATGCCAAGCAGGCACCTTTGCCGATTGCGCCCCCGCCGCCGCCTGTGCCGCAAGAAGAAAAAGTCACGGTTCAAGAAACAGCGGAAAAACAGCTCGCGCCGGTTTCTTCGGCCGATCGTGTAACGGCGGTGCGGTTCGGCGATCATGACACCACCGTACGGATTGTTCTCGAAACCACGGCGGATCTTCCCTATACGGCGACGATCGATCCTGAAAAAATCCTGATCGTGAGCTTTATCAAGGCGGGGGCAGACGATACCGTCTCTGCTTCTTCAACGAAATCAGGTCTGATCAAATCCATCGACGCGACGCCCCAAGGAAATGGCGGCTTGATCGTTGCAATGCCGTTATCCAAGGACAGCAAGATTGTCCGTCAGGGTGTATTGAAACCGGATGGGCAAAATGCGCATTACCGGATTTATATCGATTTGCAAAAATAAGAAGAACGGCTTTTAGCGGCGATCGTTTCTGAATTTTTCGCGCATTTGCTCCGAATCCCAGTTTTCCACGGCTCCGATGATTTTTTCGCGCAATCGCAAATCAGGGGCAATCAGGTATGTTTCGGGATATTTTGTCGTCTGAAACAAATCCTGCGAAATGGATTTGTCCGTATCGCGCGCGACGATGACGTTCTTCGATAAAATCTTGTTTTTGTTCTTTGATAAAAAACGCGTGATGTCATCTTTGTTGTCATCGACACTTAAAAAAACAAAAACGGTTTTTTCATTTTCCAAGGATTTTGCGAGAGATAACATCTGTGGAAATTCAATCGCGCAAGGCGTGCACCATGTCGCCCAGAAATTGAGGACGATGGTTTTATCCTTGAAATCTTTCAGCCTGTATTTTTTTTTGTCGGTAAAACCGGTGAAGGAAAAATCGGGAGCGATGGTCGACATATCCGGCGTGATTGTTTTCGTTGTTTGTTCCTGTTGTTGCGGCGATGAAGAAAAATCCGCAAAGACCGTATAGATCGCCATTAATCCAAACAGGGAGCAAAGAACGAGAATGTTTCGGATCATGCGCGTGCATCCTTTTTACGGGCGACGTGGTAGAGTGTTGAGATCAACGCAATCTCTGCAAGACAAAACGCAGCAAGCCCCGTGGCGACGCCGCTGATGAAGCCATAGGAGTGCAGGCCCGTGCTGAGAAGATTGACGCCGAACCAGGCGATGGCAACGACAACCGACAACCCGGCATAAAGCGCGCCCGATTGCAGCCGGTTTAAACGCCCCGCGATCTGCCCATGAAAAACCCATGTCAGCCAGAGCACAATCAAAAGTGCCCCGTTTTCCTTGGGATCCCATCCCCAGAAACGCCCCCAGCTTTGATCCGCCCAGATTCCGCCCAGGATGGTGCCGACGGCGGTAAACAACAGGCTGGTCATGACAAGTGTTTTTAGGGGAAATAGCAGCGAATCTGCATTTTTCCCGCGTACACGTTGGTAAAGCCATAGATGCGCGACCATGGATGTGACAAGACACCATGCGTAGCCGATGGTGATGCACAATACATGGGTGGCCAGCCAGAAATTGGTGTTAAGAACGGCCGTGAGCATCGGCATGGTGTTGTCCTGCGCAAATCCCTGGGCAAGAAAGAGCAGCCCTGCGCCGCTTGATGCCCCGATCATCCATCCGGTTTCGTCTTTTTTCAAACGGCCGTACACAAAACCGACAATCGCGCAGATTAGGGCGACGAACAGGATGGATTCATACAATGTTCCCACGGGCGGCCGCGAAAGAATGACAACGCGCGCCGTGATGGCCAGTAAATGGAAGAGAATGCCACCTGCCAGCGCGGCTTCGGTCAGTCTTTCCAGGATCTGTGATTCTTTAAAGGAGAGCGTGATCCATAAAAGGAGTGCCGCAAAATAGAGCAATGTAGCGGCGGTGAGCGGATGGGTTTTGTTATAAAGAATTTCGGTTTCAAGCGGCGATTGCGGTGCCAGCTTTTGTCCCTGATCCGCCGCCTGTTTCGTCAGCGTATTCCAGTCTTTGGCATCTTGCGCGACATAGGCGTAGGCCATTTTTTTCCAGAGATCGAGATATGCGGCATTTTCCGGCGATCCTTCCCCGGATTCGCCGATCATCCACGGGGAAAACCATTCGGCCACACGGCCCGGCAGGATCCGGAACAAAAGATTGTCGCTGCCGCCGGCCTCCAGCGTTTTCATCTTGAAGGCGAAATCCGCGATTCTCATTTCATCTTTGGTGTAAAGCGAAGGATCCGCCCCTTTTTCCTTGATGATCTTTTTCAGGCGGTCTTCGAGGATTTTTTGGTGTTTCCTGTATTCTTCAAGCGTAAAGGCTTTTTCCGGTGAAATTTTTAAAAAGGCCGGCGGTTCGACATTCAGCGGCAAAAGAAGCGAAAAACTTCGCAACAATTGCATATAAACAAGCGCGGCATCATGAATGCGGAGCATTTCGCGCTGGTCTTCGCTGAGATTTTTTTCATCGCTTTGGGCCAGCTTGCGGATAACACCGGCGCGTTCTTCGAGGGCAGGCGCGATTTCGACATAGCTGTAATAACGGGATTCGCGGTTTTCCAGCCCGATCACGTTTGGTTTTAACAAACGGAAAATAGGCCGTTGAAGAGCCTGTGCCGGATCGAACAAGGATTCAGCCAGCCATTCATCGGCGTTCATTCCATCAAGGCTTTCGTGACCTGCGATCAGGCGCAAGAGATCGCGGGCAAAGCTGTCCAGAGGCTTGATCCGTCCTTCGTGCTGGACCGGAATACGGGAAAAATCGTTATATTCCATCGGTTGCGCGGTGGTCGATCCGGAAAACAGGAATGGAAGGAAAAGGGTGATAAAGGCTAGTTGTAAGATTTTCATGCCGTGCGCGCCTTTGTCAAACGGAGGAAGAGGTGCAGGGCTATCCCGATGAAAATCAGAACGCTGGCCACATAGGGAATGACGCGGCCCTTGTTTTGTACAACGCTGAGAATGGTGTATTCGCCATCGGGGCGGATGGTGAAAGAGGATTGGTAAAACGTATATCCTTTATAGCGCAAAGGTTCGTTCATGCGGATGGTATAGGGCCATTCCACATCGCCGTCTGATACCAAGAGCCTGGATGAAAATCCCCGCGCCATATCCGTGCCGGGATGCATGGTGCGTTCAAACTGATCAAGCGTCACGGAAAAAGGCAGCGGTGTCTGGCGCCTGCCCATGAAAAACCTGTATTCATCGCCATGATAGGTGACGGTCGGAAAACGCGGGATTTCTTCGACCGCCACATAAAGGCCGTCTTGCTCGGCGGAAATATCCTCGATGGACATGATTACGCCGGAAAGATTCGCTTCCGGGGTTTTTTCGGCCGGTACTTTTTTCAACGTGACCTTGGTGGCAAAACCGCGGGCGTTTTTAGGTACGTCTTCTTGCATCACGGGTTGGCAATTGTCGCATTTCAGGGTGATCATGGCCGAAAAAGGCAGATGGGCCGCGTCTTTTAAATCCCCGCCTTCGTTGATTTTTGAAAAATCAAGCGTTGCATAAGGAGCGTCATTTTTTTCGATGCTCAAAACACGGTCGTAATAATCGGACACGGACGATACGGTGCCGCCTTCGCCGATCATCACGAATCCTTCTTTTTGTGTGACGGCGGTCACGATGCCGCCGATCAGAAGAACCAGAACACCCAAATGGGTGATGATGATTCCCGCCTGATGTTTTTTCCAGGGACTGTAGAGCAGGAATTTGGCCAGTAGCGCGAGACTGATCGCTCCGATGGTCAGATAACTGCCAGGTAACGGTACGGGGCCCAGCCACAAGACCCAACCGGAAAAAAAGGACTTCTGGGCTTCGTAAAGACCCAGGTATTTTTGCGCCAGCGTTCCCATGACCAAAATCGCCATCAACCACGGCAATGTGAAGAAGACGACCGACGGAGAGGCCGCCGCCTTGATATACTTACGTATCGATTTTTGTTGTCCGGACCCGCCCATGATGGCCTTTTCTTAAACCTTGCGAGGGGTGCAGGCAACCTTGATTTTCCGGCCTTTAGTCCTGACCCGCAGCGGCTAGAGTTGTACGGCGGAGGCGGATCATCATCATGCGGATCAGGGCGCGGATCATGGGGTCGCAATGCCGGATTTTTTCATCCAGAATATCGGGCGGAATGGGTTGTACCTCCATCTCCGTTCTGGCCACGATGCTGGCTCCGTAATCGGAGCCCTTGAAAAGGGCGGATTCGCCGAAAATATCGCCCTCTCCGATGCTGGCGATCACGGCCTTTTTTCCGCTGTTCTCAACGACCACATCGGCACTCCCCGCCATGATCAGATAGGCCTCCATCGCGGGCTCTCCTTGCTCGA
Source organism: uncultured Micavibrio sp. (assembly GCA_964423095.1). Taxonomy (GTDB): domain Bacteria; phylum Pseudomonadota; class Alphaproteobacteria; order Micavibrionales; family Micavibrionaceae; genus Micavibrio_A. The sequence continues at coordinate 12,999 of CAYRDI010000036.1, read as the reverse complement.
TGATTATGTCACCTGTCTTGTACGTTCTGGTTGCCGGTACCATGGGCGAATCCTTTCCAAACAGGGCATTATTCTAGATCGGGCCGTGGCTGACGGGAATATGGCATCTGTGTTTTTCCGCGTACGCCGGATTATTTTCATATTGATTAAGAAATTATTACCTTTTTCCTGTCAGGATAAAGGCTTGAGAAGAGTCTGTAGGTTTGTAGATTTGTGTCGGTATTTCCGTGACTTATCCACATAACACTGCGGCGAAGGGTTCCCCTTTGCGGCATGGCTTGGCAATATGGGGCCCTCAGCTCTAAGGCAATAGACACATCAGGACGATGTGTCGAAACGGCCGTCAAAGGCCATGTGTAGAAAGACCAGAATGAACACGGCAGGACGACGTGTCTTCTTATTGTCGAACGTGTTTTTTTTCCCGGTGACGGCCACCGTTTGGAAAAGTTTTTTTGCATTTTGCATTTCATTTTGCGTGAACCACCCTTCTTTCGGGCGGAAAGGGGCGGTGCCATGACCGACCTTCCTTTCACATTGTCTGCCGCACAATTTTCCAACCTGCTTGCGATCCGCAAAGCGGCGCAGAATATTGATGCGACCAGCCTGCGCCTGGCAACGGGGCGGCGTGTAAATTCCGCGCTCGACAATCCGCAAAATTTTTTCACCGGACGCGCCTTGAACAATCGTGCGAACGATCTTTCGCGTCTTCTGGATGGAATAGCGAGCAGTCTTTACACCATCGAAGAGGCTGCACACGGCGTGACATCCGTCGAAAATCTTTTGAACATCGGGGAATCCTATGTCGAACAAAAACTGGAAGATTTTCGTGCCGGAAACGTAACTCCGCCGGAAACGGTGCCGTCCGTTCCGCCCTTGAATACCCAGATTCTGGCGGACAGTCCGGTTGCCTATTACCAGTTGAATGAAACGAGCGGAACCAATGCCGCGAATCAGGGTTCTATCGGAACATCTGCAACCTATCAGAACGGGCCGTCTTTGGGGCAGGGTGCGCTGTATACCGGCGGCGGGAGCAGTGTTGCTTTTAACGGTACAAACCAGAGTGTCGTTATTACAAACGATAATGCGATTAATCTAACAAACCACGCGCTAAGGACCGTAGAGCTTGTCTTCCGTGCAAGCAGCACAACAGGCCGTCAGGTTTTGTATGAAGAAGGCGGAACAACGAATTCCTTCACGATGTATATTTTTAACGGGAATGTTTATGTAACAGGCCGTGATTCGGGCGCGTGGGGTCCGGCGAACATTTCCGCACCGATCAACGCGGGGCAAACCTATCATCTTGCCTTCACGTTTGATTTTCCGAATGGCGTTTTCCGCGGTTATCTGGATGGCGTGGAAATCGGGAATACATCTGTGAATGCCATATTTCCTGCTCATTCGGGCAACGTCAGCATCGGCAGCATGAACAACGGTGCGTGGTTTCATGACGGGGCTCAATCGGGAAACAATTTTTATTTCAATGGCAATATTTCCGATGTCGCCATCTACAACTCTGTTCTAAGCCCCCAAGATATTTCTGACCGTGCCGAGGCCGTGGCGGGCACAACAACAACGATTGAAACAGATGCCGAATTCGAAAATATTCTGGACCAGATCGATGCGCAGGTGAACGATGCGCAATATCGCGGGATCAACCTTTTAAAAGGTGACAATCTAAAAACATTTTTCAACGAAAGCCGGACGAATTTCCTTCTTTCCGATGGCATTGATTTTACATCCGATGGATTGGGCATCCTGCATACCTCATTTTATACCGAAGATGGGCTGGAAGGAATTTTGGATTCCGTTCGCGCCGCTATTGAAAAAGTGCGTGCCTACGGTAATTCTCTGGCCACGGATCAGGCCATCATCACCGCCCGCCAATCCTTTACAAAAGACACGGTGAATGTTTTGAAAACGGGGGCGTCCAGCCTCACCCACGCTGATCAGAATGAAGAAGGGGCGAATCTGCTCGCCTCGCAAACGCGCCAGCAACTGGCAATC
>CAYRDI010000036.1:0-10895 GCA_964423095.1 uncultured Micavibrio sp. | reverse complement strand
AATGGTGCCGTTGAGAGGAATTGAACCTCCGACCCACGCATTACGAATGCGTTGCTCTACCCCTGAGCTACAACGGCGTTAACCAAGAATGTTGCGGTGCGTCTTATGATTCTGTTCAAAAACGCGTCCCATGAGTTACAGACTTTGGAAAAAGATTGCAACATAAGAAAAGATCGGTATAAATAGTTTTGTTTTTTCATAATTAAAAAGAGGAGTGCTTATGGGACTAAGGGGATTATTTGGTTTTTCCGTGCAGGGGGGTACAGGCTTTGGGATTGAGGCGCGCTTCGATGGTGGTTTCAGTCGTGGCCGCGATATTACGGATGAATTTGTTTCCCGGACAGTACCTGCCAGAAGAATTGCACCACCGGCAGATTACGTTGTGGAAGAGCGTCCTGACCCCATTCCGGCGGGGGACAAGGCGAAGATGTTTCTGGGTGTCGTTTCGCAGTTTGGATGTTTCATCCGTTAAACGCTTTTGTTGCATTCTTATTCTTAATCTTTTAAAACCCAGACCGGAAGGTCGGTGCGGGCGATAAGGCGCACCAATCCGGTCAGGGCCGAAAGGCAGCAGCCGCAAGCGGATTCTTCGGGTCGCATCCGGCCTTCCACCCCTTTCCCGCCATACTGTTTGCTTCGTTTTTCTGCTTTGATTTGGGGGATTTCCCCGAACTGCGGTATCATAACAGGATGGATTCATGGTTTTATGATCTAACCCGCGGTGTAGAGGCGGCTCTACTTCTGGCCCTTTGTCTTCTGGTTGCATTGCTGGTTCATGAATGCGGGCATTATCTTGCCGCACGCTTTCTGGGGTTAAAGGTTTCATCGGTTACGGTTGGACGCGGCCGGCTTTTATGGTCGCGGACGGATAGTACGGGAACGCTCTGGCAATGGTATTTGTGGCCGCTACGCGCGCATGTCCAGATTGCCGATTTCGAGCGCGATACGCTGGACCGGCGCAAAAAACTGTTTGTGATTCTGGCGGGGCCGCTGGCGAATTTTCTTTTGCCTTTTTTGGCCTTTTTTGTTTTTTTCCTTGCGGTGGGGAAACCGATCATACCCACGATCGTGACGTCGGTCGAAATCGGTTTGCCGGCCTATGAGGCCGGATTGCGTTCTGGCGATAAAATTGTTTCGATTGATGATCGCCCTGTTTCCAGTCTGGAAGACATTGAACATTTCACACACCCACGTCCTGAAAAATCCTTGAATATTCGGTATGAACGTGACGGTATTTCGCACGAAACGTCCGTGATGCCAATCTGGGTTGAATACCGCGATGTGAAGGGTGTTTACCGCGCGCACGGGCGCGTTGGTTTCGGGACGGATCAGGCGGGGTACTATCTTAAATATATTCACGAAGTGGACGGACGCCGCGTCAAAACGCCCGAAGACGCCTATGCCGCACTGGCCCCGCATATGGATGAACCGCTGCGCATCGGTTTTAAAATGGCGGATGGAAAAATCCACACATCCGAAGTGAATATCCCATCGTCCGCCAACCCGCATTTCGGGGATTTCAGTATCAAGGAGGGGCGCAAAGTTTTTCTGGGCACGTTGCGGGACAATCTTTGTATGCCGCTTGGTGTATCCCAGAGCGCAATGCTGGCCGTGGATCGTGGTGCCGAAATGTTGATGCATGTCGCCCGCCTGCCGTTCAATTTGTTTCCGATCGATATGGAATGGATTACGCCCGGTGCGATGGTCTCCGAACGGACGTCCTATTTTAAAGCGCGGCTCTACGCCTTTGTTTTTTTCACATCCTTGTGTTCGTGCTTTTTGGGGTTCATGAATCTTGTGCCGTTTCCGCGCCTTGATGGCTGCGAGGCGTTGCTTCTGGTCAGTGAGGCGTGGATCAAACGGCCGCTCGCGCTCAAGGAAAAAACCACCATTCTGGTGTTCAGCCTGCTGTTTTTATACACCGCCATCTGGGGATTGAATGTGGATAATATCAGCGGGTATTACCAGTTCCAGATGCAAAAGGTTCAGGCGGCGGAAAGCGATTCCGGCGCGGACGAAAAAAATTGAATATGAAAACCCAAGCGCGGCCAATTCCGTTTGAAAACGGGGCGGAATCGCTCTAGGTATAAGATATGTCCGATACCCAAAAAGAATACCGCGTTCTCGCACGCAAATATCGCCCCCGCAATTTCGATGATCTGATCGGTCAGGACGCTTTGGTCCGGACCTTGAAGAATGCGATCGAAAGCGGACGGATTGCCCATGCGTTTATGTTGACCGGTATTCGCGGGGTAGGAAAGACGACCACGGCGCGCATTATTGCCAAGGCATTGAATTATACCGGGCCGGACGGCAAGGCGGGGCCGACCACGGGCAACACGGATGATTGCACGATCTGTCAGGCGATCACCGAAGACCGTCATCCCGATGTGTTTGAAATGGATGCCGCATCCCGCACGGGTGTGGATGACATCCGCGAAATCATCGATGGTGTGCGGTACGCCCCCACGAGCGCACGGTACAAAATTTACATCATCGACGAAGTGCATATGCTCTCCAAAAACGCATTCAACGCGCTTTTGAAAACACTGGAAGAACCACCGCCGCACGTAAAATTTATTTTTGCGACCACGGAAATCAGAAAGGTCCCCGTGACGGTGTTATCGCGGTGCCAGCGGTTCGATCTGCGCCGTATCGATGCGCCCACGCTGTCTTCTTATTACAAAACAATTTGCGACAAGGAAGGCGTAAAGGCCGATGTTGAAGCACTGGATTTGATTGCGCGGGCGGCGGATGGGTCCGCGCGCGATGGGCTTTCGATGCTGGATCAGGCGATCGCGTTGTCACAAGGCGATGTAACCGCGCAAAAAGTCAAAGATATGCTGGGTTTGGCCGATCGCGGATTGGTGTTGTCCTTGTTGGAAAAAACCGTGACGGGCGATCCCGAAGGCGCGTTGTCGCTCATGGATGATCTTTATGCGAAGGGGGCCGATCCGTCGGTGGTTGTGTCCGATCTTCTGGATTTATCGCATTTGCTGACGAAGCTCAAAGCCATGCCGCATGCCAAAACATCGTTGCAGGCGATGGCAAAGGAAGAAATAGAGCGCGCGGCGAATTTGTCCGCCAAACTTTCCATGCCTGCGCTGGCGCGCATCTGGCAGATTTTGCTTAAAGGGTTGAATGAGGTGAATCACGCTCCCGTGCCGCAAAAGGCGGCGGAAATGGTGGTGATCCGTCTGGCCTATGCCGCCGATCTGCCCGATCCCGCGGAACTGATCAAAAAAATAAAGGATGGCAGCGGAAGTTTTACTTCGGCCGCGCCCGCGAATGCACCAGTCTCTTCAGGGTCGCCTTCCCGTCCGCAAACGGTGAATATTTCTTCGGGTGGCGGGCCGAGCGCCGCACTGGCTATGGAACCGCAAGCGGTCGTGGCCCCCATCACATCCATTTCCACAATTGCTGATGTGCGCGCGGTTCTGGAAGCTGCGGGTGCCCACACGCTGGCATCACAGGTTTACTTTTTCGTTCATCCCGTAAAGGTGGAAGAGGGGCGTCTGGAATTCCGCCCGTCCCCCCAAGCCTCGCCCTCGATGGCGCAGGAACTGACGCAAGCGTTAAAGGCCGCGACCGGCAAACGCTGGATGGTCTCCGTTTCCACCGCGCCGGGTGCGCCGACACTTGCTGAAATGGCCAAGGCCGAAGAGCAGGCGTTGTTCGATACCGTGCGCGCCGATAGACTGGTGGCACAGGTGTTTGAATTGTTCCCTGATGCGGAATTGAAAGCCATTCATCCAAAGGAAGACTAAACCATGAATATTATGAAGATGATGCAGCAGGCGAAAGCCATGCAGGAAAAAATGCAGGTGATGGATGCCGAATTCGCCAATGTGATGGTCGAAGGCGTGGCGGGCGGTGGTCTGGTGAAGACGGTTATGAGTTGCAAGGGGTATTGCAGATCCGTGACGCTCGACCCAACATTGTTAAAAGAAGACAAGGAGATCATCGAAGACATGATCATGGCGGCCGTCAATGATGCGAAGGCCAAGGGTGATCAGCGCGTGGCCGAAGACACGCAAAAGATGATGTCCGACCTCGGCCTTCCCGCTGGCGCAAAACTGCCGTTTTAAGCCATTATATCTTTTGACGTTGCCATAAAAACATGCAAGATATTTGCTATGTCTGCTGTTTTAAGTCTGTCTGAATTTTTTGCCCACGCGCCCATGTTCCGTTGGCACGAAGGTATTGTCGGCGCAAGATATCATATCAAAGACCTGCGGGATCCTGATGCAGCCGGACTGTGGATTGTTGAAGAACCCCAACGGCTGGAAATTGCAACACATGCAAACAGACCAAAATCCTATGATAATTTTGAGCCAGAAACGCGGGAAGAGGCAAGGTCGGATTACGATTTTGAAATGGTGGATATTCAAGCAGGAGACGCTATCGTTAATTATTATCTTCACTTTGATGGCGCGCGGGATGGTATGTCAACGACGGAAATCATCCCGTCTGATTTTTATAGCGTCATGCGCAGCAATGGTGCGCTTATTCAATATCATATCCCAAAAGATATTTTAAAACGTGATTATGTTTTGGATATTGAGCGAAGGGAGTATCGTTCAAAACCCTTTCCTATGCGCTTTGTTCTGCAAGATAGCTTTGTGCAGGCAAGCGGGGGTGTGGAACATCTCCCTGCGTTTTGTGAAGCACGATTGGATCGTGGGCAGTTTGATTTTTCAAGGCCAGGTGTCTTCGCAGGCTTTAATGAAAGGTTGGTCTGCGGACAGCCCTTGCAATTTTATGTGCGTGAGTTTGGGGATGTCTTGGGCAAGGACCTATCGTGGTGCGCTGTCAGCACCATGACGGTTGGTCTTTCTATCAGCAATCGTGGGCCTCAAAACCCGTATGAAAATTTCAAGAGCATGTTTGAAACGTATGCTCGCGCCTTTGATAAGCACAATATTTTAACGGATGAACAAAAGGCAGAATTTTCTGCCCATATTCAAGATATTGGTGCAAGGCATGCTTATTTTGAAAACCACCCTGTATTCTAGTATTTTATCTGCTATGGTTTTTTCATGAAACTTATAACGTGGAACATAAATTCCGTTCGCCTGCGCGCACCCATCGTGGTCGATGTCATGCGCAATCTTGCGCCCGATATTGTCTGTTTGCAGGAAACTAAGTGTCCGGATGAGGCGTTCCCGTCATCGGTTTTTGAAGACGAGGGGTATGTCCACCAGCATTTCCATGGAATGAAATCCTATAACGGTGTGGCGATCCTTTCCAAAATTCCGTTTACGGCCAAAGACATTCATCACCGCGTGGGGCGCGAAGATTGCCGTCATATTGCGGTGACGGCAAAGGGCTTTGAACTTCATAATATCTACATTCCCGCAGGCGGAGATATTCCGGACGTCGAAGCAAACGATAAATTTGCCCATAAACTGGATTTCGTCGATGAACTCGCGCGCTGGTTCAAGGATCAATATACGTCCGATCAAAAATTAATCGTTGTTGGTGATTTTAACATTGCGCCACTGGAACACGATGTATGGAGCCATAAACAGCTTTTGGATGTTGTGTCCCATACGCCAATCGAGGTGGAAAAGCTGGATCGGTTTTACAAATCGCTGGACTGGCAGGATGCCATCCGCCATTTCGTCCCCGAAGATCAAAAATGCTATACGTGGTGGAGTTACCGCAACCGCGATTGGAAAGTTTCCAACCGCGGGCGGCGGCTTGATCATATCTGGACAACAAAACCGCTGCTGCCCAAATTAAAGAAACATACCATCCATCAAATCGCGCGCGATTTTGAAAAACCGTCCGACCACGTACCGGTTATGATAGAACTGGATCTTTAGAGTCTTTCCGGCCCCACAAGTAGAGGCCGATCTGCGAGAGAATAAAGACCTGCAAACCCATCCAGAATAAAGACAGCGTGATGCCGCCCTGTTCCGATAACGCGCCAATGATCGCGCTGGTCGGGATGAAGAGCATATGCACCATCAGGCTGGCCGTGGACAGGATGGTCGCCCGCCGTTCGCCTCCGACACGGGCGTTGATGGCATTGTTCACACGCGGCATTCCCATGGCATAGGCCAACGTGCCAGCCAGAAAGCAGACAAAAGCAGCGATTTTTCCGGCAAAGACAATCAACCCCAGACAGGCGAAGGTGAGGACCAGCGCCGTAAAAGCCAAGGCTTGGCGGTTCGTCCCGATCTTTTGAAGGCGGTGGGCGTTTTGCCCTGCAATCCCGCCGATAACATACATGGCGGCGATAATGGTGCCGAACCATTCCACGGGAATGCCGACCAGCGCATAATAGGGTTGCTGTGCCCAGAGCATCAGTTTTGTCGTGCATAGGATCACGGTCGATAACATGATGATGCCCGTTATTTCGGCATGGCCAGACAGGGCGAACTTCATCGTCTCCCACATATCGTGGAATACGTGTTTTTCAACGCTTTTTTGGTGCCTCGCGGGTTCTTTTACGCCCGCAATCGCGATCATGGCGATGATCAGGACCAGAACATCACAGATCAACGGCAATTTCGGATTCACAAAAAAGAGAAAGGAACCGGCAAAACAGGAAAAGGCTGTGCCGTAGATTCCAAAACCGTGGCGTTTTCCATCAAACCTGACATAGTCTTCCTGCCGTCCTTCTTCGTACAACGTGTCATAAAGAAGTGCCGTGTTCGTGCCGGAATTTAAGGCAACAGCAATGCCGATGATCCCTTGGGACAAGGTGGCCGTCCAGAAATTATCCGCCACCATCAAAAGCGATAGCCCCGCAATGCCGAAAACCGCGCCGAGGATGAGCGTGGACCGCCGTTTCCAGACATCCGAAATCCATCCCGACGGCACTTCGGCGAGCAGGACAACGGCGGAAAAGAAGGCCTCCCCCAATAGAAAGTCCCTAAAGCTGAGGCCGATCGAATGATAATACGGCACCACCACAGGAAGCAGGAAAAGCATCTGTGTCGTGATCGAATGGATATAAATGCGGCGGATGTTGTTTTTCATTGCATTCGCCCATTCCATTGCACGTCCAGAGGGGGTAAATTTTTATCGTCAAAGCGAGCGTACCAGTGAATATCGTAGACTGTGCCGTTGGGCAGTCTTCTTTCCCGTTTCAAAACGCCTTCCTTTTCAAAGCCCAGCTTTTCAATGATACGGCGCGAAGCCTCGTTCCCGCCCGCATGGGCGATTTTCACCTTGGTCGCTGCGAGCGCATGGAAGGCGTAGCGGGTGAGTGCGTTGGTAATCTCGCTGGCATAGCCTTTCCCGGTTTCGGATGTACGGACCCAGTAACCGATTTCAAAGACACGTAAATCCCAGTCCATCCGGTGCAAACCGGTGCCGGCAATGAAACGGCCACTGTCTTTTGCAAAGGCAAGAATCATCAAATCCTTACGCTCTACAAACTCCTCGGCACTTTCCGCCATGATATTGCGTGTTTTTTCCAATGTTTCGCGTTCATGCGCCCACGGCATCCAGCGGTGCAGTTCCTCATGCGATTCTTCCTTTGCTTCAAACAAAGCTTGCGCATCCTCCGGCGACACGGCACGCAGAATCAACCGTTCCGTGATGATCGGCATAGGGACGGCAATGTCTTTTATATTGGTGGTCATCGTACCCTCATTTCATAGTTATGTTTGATTCCCTGGCTGCCATCGCCCCAGGTGACATTTTCTTCACCGGTCTTTTGAAACCCGAAACGCTGGTTGGCGCGGCGGCTGGCCTCGTTACCCTGCTTGTGGGAAACGGCAACCTTGTCGAAGAGATTGCTTTCGACGATCCAGCGGATGCGGGCGTCATACAAAAGGCTGGAAAGCCCTTGCTGCCTGTATTCTTCACGCACATAACCCGCAATCAGCAGGGCGGTTCTCCCCGATTTATCTTCACGGCTGCGCACCACGGCGCCGATGCCGATCATCGTGTCCCGGTCGAACAGGCCAAAGAATTTGTTATGCTTTTGTGCAAACATATCCTGCCAATAGACATCATCGCGGGCGGCTTCAAAGCTCAGGGACCCGCCATAGACATCCTCATGGCCGGCCAGAGCCTCCAACCGCAGGTCGCGATAGGCTTTCCATTCATCTTCGTGTAGAGCGCGTGCAAACATAATCCTCGTTCCTTTCGTTGGCTTCGAAAGGCGGACCGGACTTTGTTTTTTGGGAAAAATTCAATCCTGTCAGCCTTTTGAAGGGGGCTGACAGTGGGTAAAACCTAGACCATCAGCCAGAAGCACATACCTTCCATCGCATCCGTCATAAGGGACGGCGCGGTGAAATTGGTCAGCTTAATATTGGACTGATAGGTCATCATGGTTACAAGGGAACCATAAATTCTTTCGTGCTGGCAACTATTTTTTTAAAAACGCCCCGTTTTATTTCTTTGACTTTGTTGCCCATTCCATGAGATATATCAGGCGCAAACAGGTGTGAGTAACCGCTAACCTTTTGATAATAAAACAATAAGGCGGTTGTCTCTATGGTACAGCAATCCTCTTTTTCCTCTCTTTGATGATTGGACGCGGGTGGTTCGAAGTATCAGCCCAGATGCTTGAACCGCGGTATAAACCGCCCAACATTGAAAGAAAAAACCATGACCACGAACTTTACAGCGTTCGCGCTGAACCCTGCTTTGCAGGATGCCTTAAAATCCATGTCCTTTGAAACGCCCACGCCGATCCAGGCGATGGCCATTCCGCTTGCGCTCGATGGCCGTGATGTTCTGGGCTCCGCCCAGACGGGAACGGGAAAAACGGGTGCATTCTGTGTACCGATGATCAACTATCTGATGATGAACCCGCGCGCCCATGCGCTGGTCATGCTTCCTACCCGCGAACTGGCAACACAGGTTCATACCGTGGCCCGCCAGATGATCGGCGAAAGTGCAAAGGGGTCCGAAGGGATCAAAACCGCGCTTTTGATCGGCGGGGAGCCGATCGGCAAACAATATGCGCAGCTCGACCGTCGTCCGCGTCTGATCGTGGGAACGCCGGGGCGCATTAACGATCACTTGCGTTCCAGTCCCGATCTGGTGGACCGCGTTTCCTTTGTCGTGCTGGACGAAGCGGACCGGATGCTCGATATGGGGTTTGCGCCGCAGATCGATACCATTCTGGCGAAGACGAATGAGGAACGCCAGACCCTGATGTTTTCCGCGACGTTTCCGGACAATATCGTGAAATTTTCGCGTCAGTATCTGAAAAACCCCGAACGGGTTAGTGCGGGCACACAATCCAAGCCCGGCGACAATATCATTCAGGACAGCGTCTATGTCGATCAGGCCGCGAAATACGGCGAGTTGATCGGGCAACTGGATGCCCGCGAAGGATCGGTCATTATTTTCGTTCGCACGCAGCACGGGGCCGACAAGCTGGCCGACAAGCTGTGCAAGAACGATCATCCGGCCGAAGCCATTCACGGCGGATTGCGTCAGCGTCAACGGGAAAAGGTTCTGCGGATGTTCCGCAAAAACGAAATGCGTGTTCTGGTGGCCACGGATGTGGCTGCGCGCGGGCTCGATGTACCGCACATTGAACACGTTATTAACTATGACCTGCCGCAAGTGGCCGAGGATTATATTCACCGGATCGGTCGTACGGCCCGCGCAGGTGCCAAGGGACACGCGGTTTCCTTTATTTCGCCTGCCGAAAAACATTTATGGCGGGATATTGAACGTTTGTTAAACCCTGATGCCGCCAAGAACGATGACCGTGAATTTTCACGCGGGCCTAAAAAAGGCGGTAAAAAAGATTTCGGCAGAAAGCCGTTTGATAAAAAGAAACCTTTTGGTGCCAAAAAGAAATTGGATGGCGAAGGAAAGCCCGAGCGTTCCGAAAAACCATTCGGTGAAAAGAAATTTGCCGCCAAAAAACCATTCGTAAAGAAAAAGAGCTGGAATCCCGATGGTGATTTCCGCCGTGATGAAGAAGGTCAGGCGAAGCCGCGCGGGGAAAAGAAGTTTTCAGGCGAGAAGAAGACCTTTGGCGACAAGAAACCTTTCGGTGATAAAAAACCCTTCGGCGAGAAGAAGCCATTCAGAAAAGACGGTGAATTTTCGTCTTTTAAAAAGCCTGCGGGCGCAAAACCGTTCAAGAAACGTGAAGACGGTTTTGCCTCCGATCCGGATTCCTACAAAAAGTCCCGCTTTCAGGAGGATGGTAAGAAGCCGTTCAAGAAAAAGTTTTTTGATAAGGATCGCGAAGACAGCCGCGACAATGGTGGCGAACGCTCTTTCAAAAAGCCTTTCAAGAAAAAAGATGGCGAAGGATTTTCCAAATCCGGCGGTGCACCCAATCGTGATGGCAATAAAAAGCCGTTCGGCAACAAAGACCGTAGCCGCGAGGATAAACCGTTCAAGGGCCGGAGTGCTTCTGCCGGTGGAAAGCCTGCCGGAAAACGCCCCGAAGGCCGCGGCAATGCCCCTTTTAAGGGCGGCAAAGGCCCCCAAAAGCGTACCGGCGTGCAAGGGCGTTAACCCATAAAGGGATTTTCTTTAAAAACATGGAACCACATCGCCGTGCGCGGTGTTGGTGGTGCCGTATGCATTAAAGATTTCAAAGGAGAAGGTTATGGCACAAACAAATGATAATTCCGGCATGGGCGTTGTTCTGGGTATTCTGATCGCGGTTGTTTTGGCCGTGGGCGGGTACTTTTTCGTGAAAAAGGAGGGCGGCCTGAACAGCCCCAACACCACGACGACCACAAACATTGAAATGCCCGATGTGAATATCGAGCCCGCCAGCGGCGATAAAGCCCCGGCAGGCGACGCCCAATAACAAAAAACCCGCCAAACGGCGGGTTTTTTAATGTTCTTATGGATCCGTTATCAGGCTTCCGCCGCTTTTTTGGCGTCTTTTTTCGCGCGCTCGCGGGCGTTCGAATCCAGATGTGCCTTGCGCAGACGAAGGGATTTCG
>CAYRDI010000035.1:0-21851 GCA_964423095.1 uncultured Micavibrio sp. | reverse complement strand
CTGAAGCAATACCGACGACGCCAGCCCCTATGACAACGGCATGCATGCGCTGGCCATTTACGACGATTTGTCCAAACAGGCCGTTGCCTACCGCCAGATGTCCTTGCTGCTGCGTCGTCCGCCGGGCCGCGAAGCCTATCCGGGCGATGTGTTCTACATTCACTCCCGTCTGCTGGAACGTGCTTGCAAACTGAATGACGATCACGGTGCCGGTTCCCTAACCGCATTGCCGATCATTGAAACGCAGGCCGGGGACGTATCCGCTTACATCCCGACCAACGTGATTTCGATCACGGACGGCCAGATCTTCCTCGAAACGGGTCTGTTCTTCAAAGGGATTCGTCCTGCCATTAACGTCGGTCTGTCCGTGTCCCGCGTGGGTTCCGCGGCACAGATCAAGGCGATGAAACAGGTGGCCGGTTCAATCAAGCTCGAACTCGCACAGTTCCGCGAAATGGAAGCGTTCTCGCAGTTCGCTTCCGACCTCGATGCTTCCACACAAAAACTGCTGGCACGCGGCGCGCGCCTGACGCAGCTTTTGAAACAGCCGCAATACTCGCCGCTGGCCGTGGAAGAACAGGTCGTGGTGATCTACGCCGGTACGAAAGGCTATCTGGACAACGTGGCGGTGAACGATGTGTCGAAATTCGAACACATGCTGCTCGATACGCTGCGTGCGAACGGCAAAGATATTCTGGATGGTATCCGTAAAGACCAGAAGATCGACGGCGTCGAAGAAAAGATGAAATCGTTCCTCGCGAACTTTGCGAACAACTTCGCTGGTTCGGTGAAGAAAGCAGCTTAAATATTTTTTGCATGCCAGCGTAAGCTGGCATCCATGGATCCCGGCTTTCGCCGGGATGCGAGAAAAGAAAAAATTGGATAAAGAATGCCAAGTTTAAAGGAATACAGAAACCGGATCGCATCCGTAAAATCGACGAGGAAGATCACTTCCGCGATGAAGATGGTTGCGGCTTCCAAATTGAAACGTGCGCAGGAAAAGGCGGAAAGCGCCCAGCCATACGCGCGTGCGATGGCCGAAATGATGGCCCGCGTGGCAAACAACGCGGTGATATCCTCGGCCTCGCCGAAACTGCTCGCTGGAACGGGAAAAGAGGACGTTCACCTGTTGGTGGTTGTCACGTCTGACCGCGGTCTGGCCGGCGGTTTCAACGGAAACCTCGTCCGTCATGTGCGGGCGGAAATCCGCAAACTGGTGGCCGAAGGCAAAACGGTGAAGCTCGTGACTGTGGGCCGCAAGGCGCGCGATCTGCTCCGTCGTGACAATGCCGACAAAATCGTCAAAAGTTTCGTCAATCTGGGTGAAGGGAAATCCATCAACTTTTCCCACGCCGATGAAATCACGCAATATATGCTGGCGATGTTCGAAGCGGGTGATTTCGATGTCGCCTCCGTTTACTACAACAAATTTGTTTCCGTTCTGACGCAAAAACCGACCCTGCAACAGGTCATCCCGTTTAAAACATCGGATGAACAACCGCAGGTAAAGGTGGAAGAGGTGAAGGCAACGTCCGCACCGGTGTCCCCCTATACGTTCGAACCCGAAGAATCTGAAATTCTCGGTCTGCTGCTGCCGAAAAATTTGGGTGTGCAGGTGTTCGGCGTGCTTCTCGATTCGGCGGCGGGCGAACAGGCGGCACGTATGACCGCGATGGACAACGCAACCCGCAACGCGGGCGATATGATCAAAAAGCTGACGATCCAGTACAACCGGGCTCGTCAGGCTTATATTACCAAAGAACTCATTGAAATTATTTCCGGCGCGGAAGCCGTGTAATACAGTTAAAGAAGGAAGAAGAAAATGTCTAAAGGTTATATCTCTCAGATTCTCGGCGCGGTGGTGGACGTCACGTTCCCCGATGGCAATGTGCCCGCGATTTTGAACGCCATCACAACCGAAAACCAGGGTAAGACGCTGGTGATGGAAGTGGCGCAGCACCTTGGTGAAAACACGGTGCGCGCGATTGCGATGGACACGACCGATGGTCTGGTGCGTGGCGCGGAAGTAACCGATACGGGCGCGGCGATTTCCGTTCCGGTTGGCAAAGAAACGCTGGGCCGGATCGTGGACGTGATCGGTCAGGCGATCGACAACCGCGGCCCCGTGAAATCTTCCAAATCCTACCCCATTCACCGTGACGCCCCGGCTTTTGTTGACCAGTCTTCCGAAGCGGAACAGTTGATCACCGGTATCAAAGTCGTTGACCTTCTCTGCCCGTATCTGAAGGGCGGTAAAATCGGTCTGTTCGGCGGTGCCGGCGTGGGTAAAACGGTGACCATTCAGGAATTGATCAACAACATCGCGAAGGCGCACGGCGGTGTGTCCGTGTTTGCGGGTGTTGGGGAACGTACCCGTGAAGGAAACGACCTGTATCACGAAATGATGGATGCCGGCGTTATCAAGCTCGATGGCGAATCCAAAGTGGCCCTCGTATACGGCCAGATGAACGAACCACCGGGCGCGCGTGCCCGCGTGGCCCTGACCGGTCTTTCGATGGCGGAATATTTCCGCGATGAAGAAGGGCAAGACGTTCTGTTCTTTATGGACAACGTGTTCCGTTTCACACAGGCTGGTGCCGAAGTGTCCGCTTTGCTGGGCCGTATTCCGTCCGCCGTGGGTTACCAACCGACCCTCGCCACTGACATGGGCGCGTTGCAAGAACGTATTACATCGACCAACAAAGGTTCGATTACATCCGTTCAGGCCGTTTACGTTCCTGCGGATGACTTGACTGACCCGGCCCCGGCCACGACCTTCTCGCACCTTGATGCAACGACCGTTCTGTCGCGCCAGATTGCCGAGCTTGGCATTTACCCCGCCGTGGACCCGCTGGATTCCACATCGCGCATTCTGGACCCGCGCGTTGTGGGTGAAGAGCATTACAAATGCGCGTCCGATGTTCAAAAAACGTTGCAGCAATACAAAGCGCTGCAAGACATCATCGCCATTCTGGGGATGGACGAACTGTCCGAAGAAGACAAGCTGGTTGTTGCGCGTGCGCGTAAAATCCAGCGTTTCCTCTCGCAGCCGTTCCATGTGGCCGAAGTGTTTACGGGATCGCCCGGTAAGTTCGTTGAACTGGCCGACACGATCAAGGGCTTCCGCGCGATTGTCGATGGGAAGTATGACCACCTGCCAGAAGCGGCCTTCTACATGGTCGGCACGATCGAAGAAGCCGAAGCCAAAGCCAAGAAAATGGCGGCTGAGGCAGCGTAACTGTGAGGTTTATTTCAGTAGCTTGTTTTTTATTTGTTGCTTCTTCTAAAGCCGAAGAGCTTAAACCACAAGGTATTCTAGCAGTAGCAAAAATTGCTGGATCATGTGGCATTTTAGATGAAATGATTGATTTTCAAAAGAAAACAAAACTTGAAGGTGGAAATCTTTTTGTTACTAGATTTTGGGAAACAGAAGCTGCGCGTCGAGGAATGACTGTAAAAGAGATGTCTAATCAATGTGATCAAGCAATCCTATCGTACGATGAAATGTGGAAAAGTGTAGAAAAATAACATGACTGATTTAAGTGGACAGACTTTCAACTTTCAACTCGTCTCACCGGACAAGGTTCTGGTCTCCGAACACGCATGGCAAGTGACCATTCCGGGGGAAGAGGGGTATTTCGGTGTGCGCGCGGGTCACATGTCGTTGATCGCCGCCGTTCGTCCGGGTGTTGTCGAAGTTGTTAAAAAGGAAGGCGCCGCGCCGGAAAAGATTTTCATCGCCGGTGGTTTTGCCGATGTCACGGCCACGCAATGTACGCTGCTCGCCGAACAGGCCGTGAATGTGAACGAGATTGACGCCGCGAAAGTGCAGCAGGAACTCGCGAACACAAAAGAAGATCTTGGTATGGCGACGGAGATGGCCGATAAAATTCGCATCAACAAAAAGATCGAATTGCTCAGCCTGAAACTTCTGGCCGTTCAAACCAAAGACGCGGCCTAGTCTCTCTATGCCGTCATACTGAGCGTAAGCGAAGGATCTTTTTTGGATCCTTCAGTTCGCTTCGCTCCTTCAGGATAACATCACAAAATCTTTAAGACCTTACGCAATCCCGCCATCGCGTTACAAATGTAAACCTCATCCGCATTCATTAAACGCGGGATGGAAATGCTTTCTTCTCTCGCCTGTTTTTCTCCGATCAGGGTGGCGCGGGTGATGCCGGCCAGAACGCCATCGGATAACGGCGGTGTCGTCCATACGCCGTTTTCAACGATGAATAAATTGGATGTGGCGGCGCAGGCGATGTTGCCGTCCGTGTTGGTCAGGATCGCTTCGTCCGCGCCCCGTTTTTGCGCTTCGCGCCTTGCGGCAAAAGAACGTGTGTAATCCAGCCGTTTGCAGTTTTCAATTTTTGCCCGCGCGATGCGGGGAAAATCCGTAATGACCGCTGCTTTGACGCTGGGCAATGTTTTCGGGTCCTGCGCGCGCACTGCCGTGATGAGTATGGAGGGGATGGATGAAACGCTGAGCGGTGTGTCCGTGATGCCACCCGTAATGATCGTTTTGATCCGCGCAAAACCGTTCGTCAGATTGTTTTCGGCGAGCAGGGGAAGCCACGCCTCCGTCATCGCCTCAAACGCCGGAATCCATGTGCGGTTATAACCCAGAACATAATCGGCATCATGGAGCAGCCGTTCAAAATGTTCCCGCGCATCGATCAAGATACCGTTTTCCGCGCGCATGGTATCGAACACGCCAAGCCCGTTTGTAAACCCGGCATCGTTGTGGGAAATGTGGTTTTTCAAACCGTCAACGAAACGGCCGTCTTTCCAGATGACGCTCATGCCACCGCTCCGTGCGTTCGTGCATTCCAGCGATCCGCGATGTCGATAAAATTGCGCAATAGATCAAGCCCGTGATCGGTGAGACAGCTTTCGGGGTGAAATTGAATGCCATAGACCGGATGGGTTTCATGTTCGAACGCCATGATGATCCGGTCTTCTTCGGTTTGTGCGGTGACTTTGAGCGGCGATTTTGCGGGCACATGGACGACCAGAGAATGATACCGCCCCGCGCGCAGCGGGTTGGGAAGGCCCATAAAAAGTCCGTCCGCGTGGTGTTCGATCAAGGATGCGCGGCCATGCACGGGTTCGGGGGCGCGGATGACCTGCCCGCCATAGACTTCGCCGATACATTGATGGCCAAGGCAGACGCCGAGGATGGGAATGCGTGCGCCGAAACGTCGGATGATTTCGTTGCTCGCACCCGCTTCGTGCGGTGTACACGGGCCGGGGGAAATGATAATCGCCTCCGGAGGATGGATGGCGATGTCATGGAGATCGACCGCATCATTGCGCACAATTTTTCGTTCACGGCCCAGCATGCCGATATGGCGGCCGAGATTGTGAACGAAGGAATCGTAATTATCGATGAGCAGGATCATGCGGTTTTCTTTTCCTGCGTGGCGATATGGCTAAAACTCTCAAAAATCTTTGCCGTCTTTAATTTTGTTTCGGCAACTTCGGATGCCGGATCGGACAGGGCGGTAATACCCGCGCCGGTTTGTAAATGCACGTTTTTGCCCTCATAAACCAATGTGCGGATAGTGATGGCCGTGTCCATATCGCCGTTGAATCCGATCCATCCCATCGCGCCGCAATACGCACCGCGCGCGTCCGGTTCCAGCGCATCGATGATTTCCATGGCGCGGATTTTTGGCGCGCCCGTGATTGACCCGCCGGGGAAGCAGGCACGTAAAGTATCGGCCGCGCTTTGGTCCGCGCGCAGGGTGCCGGATATGGTGGATACCATGTGGTGAAGCCCTTCGAATGTTTCGATGGCGCAAAGATTGTCTATTTCCACCGAATGATCTTCGCATACTTTCGATAGATCGTTGCGCAGAAGGTCAACGATCATAATATTTTCTGCGCGGTCCTTTTCACTGTCTTCCAGAACGGTAACGGGCTGTGAAGAAGGGAGCGTGCCTTTGATGGGCCGTGTTTCCACGATACGTTTTTTGACTTCTAAAAACCGTTCCGGAGAACAGGATGACAGGATGGTTCCATCAAAATTCATATACGCCGCAAAGGGGGCGGGGTTTATATCGCGCAAGTGCAGGTAATGGGCATAAGGATTGAATCCGCTTGGTATTTGTGCGCTGTAACGCCGCGATAAGTTCGCCTGAAAAATATCGCCGGCATAGATATACTCAATCACGCGCGCGATGTCTGATTGGAATTGTTGGTCGTTCCGTTTGGCGGCCCATTCCAGGGGCATGGAATCCGGAGAAACCGGTGCGTTTTGCGCGACCAGCCTTTCCAGATAGGTTTTTTGTACAATCGCGGCGTCTTCGTTCACCGCCCAGATCATGAACTGCGCCGTGCCGCTTTTATGATCGAACGCGAGCACTTTATCGTACAAACCGATACAAAGATCGGGCCCGTGGGCGGGTGCGCGGGGCGGGAGTCTTTCGATCCCGCGGGCAAGGTCATAACCGAAAAATCCGGCCGCCCCGCCGATGAACGGCGGAAGGTCTTTTTGCCGCGTTGTAAAATCATCACCCCAGAGTGAAAGCCGTTCGCGGATTGCCTGAAACACATCCGCGCGATAGGTGAAACGGTTTTCGGGGTTGGTCACGGTTACATGGCCGTTGCGGCTTTCGATCGTTTCAAACGGGTGCCAGCAAAGATAGGAATAACGGGCCAGCGGGTGCGTTTTCGTGGCGGAATCAAAAAACAGGGAATAGGGTTGCGCGGCCAGCGGGGCGAATGTTTCCGGCGCACCGGAACCGGCCCAAGGATAGACGAACAGACGACGCTTTTGCCCGTAAACGACCATGTGCGCCTTATCGCCTTTTTCGGACGTTCAGGCAAGGAATTTCTTGATTTCGGATGTGGCTTCGGAAAGGCCGCATTTGATGACTTCCACCCCGTCGGGAAAGGCACCGTTCAGGCGCGAAGGCATCATGGAATCCAGCATCACGAACACGCCTTTGTCTCCGTTCCGGCGGATCAGGCGGCCAAAGGCCTGTTTTAACTTTAACCGCGTTAACCGTTCATCATACTGTTTTTTGCCGAACGCTTCGCGGCGGGCGCGGTGCATGATGGTGGGGCGCGGCCACGGCACGCGGTCGAAAACGATTAACCGTAACGAATCGCCGGGCACGTCCACGCCATCGCGCACGGCATCGGTGCCGAGCAGGCAGGCGTTGGTGTCATCCCTGAAAATATCCACCAATGTCCCGTTGTCCATGGCGTCAACGTGTTGCGCGTATAAATGAAGCCCGCGTTCTTCGAGCGGTCCTGCAATTTTGTCATGCACGGCGCGCAGGCGGGATATGGCGGTGAAGATTCCGAGCGCGCCGCCCCCCGATGATTCAAACAGGGTTTTATACGCCGATGACACCTGTGCCAGATCATCCTTTCGCACATCGTTGATGATGAAAACCTTCGAACAGGCGGGGTAATCAAAGGGCGATGTGAATTTTTCCTGATACACACCCTTGCCCATTTGCGACAGGCCCGAAAGATCGCGTGCCACGCGCCAGTCTTCGTCCTCATTTCCTGTCCCGTCGCGTAAGGTTGCTGATGTTACGGTGATACCCAACGCGTGGGGTTTGATGGATGTTGCAAACGGGATCATGGGGTCGATCCAGTGACGGTATAGGCCCACATCATAGGTGCGTCCATCAATCCGTTCGATTTCCATCCAGTCGATGAATTGTTCGGGGCGATGCGCGGCATCAAGCGTTTCGAGCATCTGGATCCACCCACCGATCATATTCGCGCGCAGCATGATGGAGGTGGTGAGCGCATCGAGCCGCCTGCGCATATCGGCTTCCAGCGTATCCGCCTGATCGTTCAATTTTTTGCGAAGGCCGTTCGCGAGGGCAAGGAGCGGCGTTTGCAGTTTTTGCAGCGCGGATTTCAACTTCTTTCCGGCGTCTTTCAATTCGTCCGTGACGGGATAGGTATCCGTTTCCAGGGAATAGGGGCCATCGCGTCCTTCGGCGCGGGCGTAAACCTGTCGCCAGACTTCAAGGAGGAAGGATTCGCATTCATTGGCCGGTGCGTTTTCCTTTAACCGCGGGCCCCATCCTTCGGTGGCAAGGCACCGGGCGGATTCTAAAACATCCTGTAAATCGCGGGTTAGGGTTTCATCGCCTTCCACACAATCTTCGGCGCGGCGTTTGAGCCCGCGCGCACGGGATTTTTTCCCGCCTTCGTTGCCGCGCAGCCAGCGGCGGAGTTCATAACTTTCCAGACCCGTCAAATGCCCCGCATAGGCGGAATCGGCGGCATCAAACAAATGATGCCCTTCATCGAAAATGTAATGCTGTGGCAAATCGGAATCGGCATTGGCGTCCGCTGTTTGAATTATGACCAGCGCGTGGTTGGCAACCACGATGTCCGCATGCCGCGCGCGGCGGACGGAGCGTTCTACAAAACAACGGTGGTAATGGTCGCACGCGGAATAAATACATTCGCCGCGCTTGTCGGCAAGGCCGGTGGTATAAACGGGGCCAACCAGTCCGGAAAGCCAGCCCGGAAAATCCCCGCCCGATAAATCGCCATCGCGGGTGGCCGCGGCCCACCGTGCCATCAACCCCGCCGCAATCGCGATATTGGGATGTTTGGCGAGCGAGGCACCGGCGGCAATGTCTTCGAAATTCAAAAGGCACAGGTAATTTTCACGACCCTTACGGATTGTGACCTTGGAATCTTTCATGTCCGCATCGGGATAGATTTTTTCCAGTTCCTGGTTGATCTGCCGTTGCAGGTTTTTGGTATAGGTGGAAACCCACACGCTGCCCTTGTTCTTGTTCGCCCAGAGTGCCGCGGGGGCGAGGTAGCCGAGCGTTTTGCCCACGCCCGTTCCGGCCTCCACCAACACGGCATTGGGTTCGGGTGTATCGTTTGAAAACGGGGCGAGCGATGGCGGCATGAACATCCCCGTGACGGCGGCGGTATATTCCATTTGCGTTTCGCGTTGTTCGGACTCGCTGCCCAATATCTCCTTTAATTTTTGCCGCGCTTCTTCGCCCGTCACCGGATGGTGGGACGATGGCGGCGGCGGTGCGCTTTCCGCCCATTCGGGAAGGCTCTTCCAGATATTCAGATCCGCCTTGCCCATATAGATTTCTTTGTTGTCGAATGTCCGGCCCAGCGCGGCAAACACATGGGGGCTCCACCGCCATCCTTTGCCGTTCTGCGCCATGACGCCTGCGATCTTGATCGGGTCGGCGCGGCTTTTCCACGGGTCTTTGCGCAGGTCGGATAACAACGCGCCGACGGATTCCATCAATGAAAACGGATAATCTTCTGGGGCCGCGGGGGCCGGAAGGCCGAGTGCCTTTGCCATGCCGACGGGGGTGGGCACCGCGAAGGTGGCCGGATGGACAAATGCGAAAAGTTCAAGAATATCGAGCGCGGCAAGATGTTCGATCCCCAGCCGCTTGCACGTATAGGGCGCATGGCAAACCAGAACGGGGTGATCCATCACCGCGCGTTTGGCCGCTTCGTGGGTGAGCTTTGAAACCTCCCCATCGATGGACAGCAGGAAGGCTTCCTTCGCGTTCACATAAAGCGCGGGAATATTCGGCACGCTCACGCTTTGGGTCTGGACGGATGCTGTTTGGGTTGTCATAGTCTATGACATAGCACGCCAAGCCCGCATAGCAAAAGAATAGGTGAAACATGGCCCTGGTTATCCTGCACGATCTGGACGGCAACGAAGTGTTGATCAACACCGACACGATCACCGCCGCCAAGCGCAAATATCCGGATGAAAATTCCCATATCAGGGAGCCATTTACGAAGCTGTTTTTCGTATCGAAGGATAAAACGATGGAATCGCTCGGCTTTCCCGATGCGGTCAAAGAAAGCCCGGCGGAAATCGTCGCCCTCTCCGGAAAATAACCGCTCTTATCGTTTCAGGATGATGTTGTAAAAGGCGTAACAGCCTGCGCCGGCATTGCATCCCGTGTCCGTGATGCACCCTGCTTTGGTTTTGTCCATGGCCACGCTGCCGCCGCCATAGCCGAATTGTGGCGCGCCGGAAAAGCTGCCCGTAAAACGGCTGCCGCCGGTCAGGTTGGCGGACGGCAAGGCGGTAAAGCTGAATCCGTTGCCTAGCGTGTTGTTCAGAGCTTTGCAGGTTTCATCACTTAATCCGACAGCCGTATCGTTCTTGTCGTCATAGGCGATGACCTGGATCAGGTCAGCGGCGGTGCTGCTGATATTGCTGACATCGCCGGTGGTGAAATAGGGGTAGGATGTGGCATTGACGTAAGGGGTCATTCCGGCACCGGCGGCATTGTAAATATCGCAGGAGTTATCGGACGGGGCCGATCCATTGGCCGAAGGCGCGCCGGAGGACGCGGTATAAAAATTCAATTCACTTTCCGAACAGCCGCGGGTCAGAAGATTGTGTACGGCGGATTCGATCGCCGTGCTGTTGCGCATGATAGAGGATGCATAAAGGCTGCCCCGTTCCACACTACCCGTTTCTTCGGTGGTATTGGAAGAACGGGCGAACATGGCAGTCAACGCGCCAAGAAGAAACACGGCGATCAGGATGAAGACTAGGACGTTCCCGTTTTCTTTTGTTTGTGTGTGGTTTTGCAACGGTTTTCCCTCCCGAAATCAATACTTCTTTAAAAGAACGCCGATCACGCAGTATTTCATACCGGTCGTGTATCGATAGGCATAGATCGCGGAATCGTTCGATAGCGTCGTGTTCTTGGGCAATGATCCGCCGGTGCCGCGGGTATAGGAGTTTGTTCCCGCGTTGGATTGATCGCTGATCGGGACGGATGTGTATACGGCGTCTGGGTCCAGAAGATTGAGGACGGCAAGGCAGATTTCATTCTTGAACCCTATGGCGTAAAAGGCCTGGTCGTTTTCGATGGTGCCTGCGCCCGTGACACTGATAAACCGGGCGCCGAAGTTGCCGGATTTCCAGTCTGTCGCCAGTGAAGGCGTATATGTCGGCTCCAGATAATCGCTGAACAACACCGGATGGAGGTTTTCTCCCGCCGCATCGAAAATTTTACAATCGGCGGTCGATCCGGGCGGGGTGATGTCAATGTCGGTTCCGTTGACCCGTTTGTAGGTTGTTGTCGAAAAATCCATGGTCGTGGGCGTACAGCCGGAAATTTGGCGGTGGGCATAGGCATTTTTGATGCTATTCAAATAAGACGTGATTTCCGTGGCGGCCAGTCGTGCTTTATCTTGTGAGATCGTCGTATTGCTTGTCCTGGTGCTTTGAACCATCACGGTGGTCAGCGCGCCCAGCAGGGCCACACAGATCAAAATGATCGTCAGAACGCCGCCCGCCTGTGAATTCCTGCGGGATGGGGCTTGATTTTTCATAGGATTTTGGCGCATATAGTACTCATTCAAACCATTATTTTAACACAGAAAATACCGCCATGACACAGGCAGAAGCAAAAAAAGACGCCCTTTCCACCAACCCCCGCGAAGCGCGGGAGCAAAAGCTCGCGGAGCTGAAAAAGCGCGGAATAGAGCCATATCCCCACAAATTCCACCGCTCGCATAAGGCGAAGGAATTACAGGATAAATACGCTTCCCTTGAAAACGGGCAGGAAACCCAAGATGCGGTCGCCGTTGCCGGGCGGATCATGGCCATGCGCAACAACGGGATGTTTATAGACCTTCAGGATGCATCCGGAAAGATTCAGGTTTTTTGTCACAAGGATACGATGGTGGCCGAAGAGCTTGCCAAACTCGAACTCTATGACATCGGCGACATCATCGGCGCGAACGGTACCATCCGCCGTACACCGCGCGGGGAATTGTCGGTGCGGGCGTCTTCCACGCAAATACTGACGAAATCGATGTTGCCGCTGCCGGAAAAATATCACGGGCTGACCGACATCGAACAACGCTACCGTCAACGCTATCTTGATTTGATCATGAATGAAGAAAGCCGCGAGACGTTGCGCAAACGCTCGCAAATCGTCTCGTTCATCCGCCGGTTCATGGAAGAAAAAGGCGCGATCGAGGTGGAAACGCCGATCTTCCACCCAATCCTTGGCGGTGCAAATGCCAAACCGTTCGTGACGCACCACAACGCGCTGGATGCGGATTTCTATTTGCGAATCGCAACCGAACTGCCTTTGAAACGCTTGATTGTCGGCGGTCTGGCCGATGCGGTTTTTGAAATCGGCCGTATCTTCCGTAACGAAGGAATTTCGATCAAACACAATCCGGAATTCACCTCCATCGAAGCATACCATTCCTATATGGATTATTTCGACATCATGGATTTGACCGAAGAGTTGATCCGCCGTGCATGTTTGGAAGTGAACGGCACGATGCAGGTACAAATGGGTGACAATGTCATCGATTTTGAAAAACCGTTTGCACGCAAATCCATGGTGGATTTGGTGAAAGACGCGACCGGTGTTGATTTCATGGCCTTTAAAACGGCAGATGAAGCCAAAGATGCAGCCAAAAAATTGGGCGTTCATACCGAAGGATTTGCGCAATGGGGTGACATCGTCGCCGCCGTGTTCGATGAAAAGGTGGAACATACGTTGATTCAACCGATCCATGTCATCGACACGCCGATGGATATTTCGCCGCTCGCCAAAGTGCACCGGGATAATCCGCGTCTGGTCGAAAGATTTGAAACCTATATCAACGGCTGGGAAATCGTGAATGCGTTTTCGGAATTGAACGATCCGGCGATTCAACTCGCGCGGTTTGAAGATCAGGTTGCGCAAAAGGAAAAGGGCGATGACGAAGCGCAAATGCTGGACGATGATTTTGTCACCGCGCTGGAATACGGCATGCCGCCGACGGGCGGGTGGGGGCTTGGCGTTGACCGTCTTGCCATGCTGCTCACCAATTCCCACAACATCCGGGATGTGATTGCCTTCCCGACATTGAAACCCAAAAAGGACTAAAACCATGGCCGCTGCCAGCAAACTCGATAAAATCAAAGACGATATCTACGAAGCCATCCGCAACGACAACGAAGGCCTGATGGAAGCCATCGCCGCGTTGAAGGAAGAATTGAAGGCGCAGGGGACAAAGGAAGCCACGTTCGAACGCGCAAAGCTAGCGCAGAACAACCGCCAGGGCCGCCAGATGATGAAATCCTTTTTCAAAAAGCGCGGCGTGATCGTGAAATTCGATGCGCCGGAAGCGGGGGAAGCAGAATAACCGCTTATGGTGCCGGGTGGTTTTGTCGCCACGCCGCACCCGCCTGCGCCAGATCCATGATCACTTCGCCATCGGCAATCATGCCGGAAATGATTCCGCCGGGGCTTTCGGCGGCAAACGATGCGCCAATCGCGGCAAGGCCTGCGCAAAATTTTACTCCATCGAACAGTCGGTGGCCAAGCGTCAACGCACCGGGCGCGAATAAACCCGCCCAGACATTTTGGACGTCTTCATTTTCAACATGGGCGATCAGTTCCGGAATCTGTGTGTAAACGCTGGATACGGCGGTTACAAAATGGCGGGCGATTTCGGGGATCGTGCCGATATCCATGTTTTCTTCCTGTTTTTACGGGTCTTTAGGGGTGCGGATATTTTTGCCTGCACGGGCGAGCCGGATCATCGTGTCCGCCCCTGTGACGGCGCAGGCGATGACACCATGCGGGCTGCGTGCCATCGCACTCATAATGAGTCCAAAGCTTGCGCTGGCCATTTTGACAATCTGCATATTGCGATCAACCGAAGGCATGGCTTCGTGGTGTGTTGCGCCCGCCCATACATCGGATGCCAACGTCACGGCCTGATCCACCATATGTCCTGTATATGGTGAAGCCATTTCGGCGGCGATCATGAATTGCTGGGCAAGGTCGGGAAGTGATCCCCAATCCATTCATACGCTCCCTGTTTTTTTTACTTTTTTTCTTTTGAGCGTATCCGAAAAGGGGCGTTTTTTCAAGATTTTTCGGTTTTAAATCCCGCTTCAGGGATGCCTGTACCTGACTTGCCGTACACATCGCCCTTGTTCGGCGTGTAATCTTCGGACCAATGGCTGACGATATCGGATAGGTTTGGCCGCGCGCGGTCTTCGGCTTTTTCCGATGTGGTGCCGATGTAGATGAAACCAGCGATATTATCGCGATCGTCCAGCTTCATCGCGGCGCGCACATCGTCATGAACGGACGGCCATCCGGAAACCCAGTTGGTGCCAAAGCCCAGCGCGTTTGCGGCAAGACAGAGATTGTGACACGCGGCACCCGCGGATAAAAACTGTTCCCATTGCGGGGCTTTGCCCTCTTTAATGCGGGAGATCACGGCAATGACCGTGGGCGTACGCAGGAATTTTTCGGCCTCCAGATCGAGCTTCACATCCGGAGCGTCCGGATCGATTTTCGCATACGCGTTTCGCAACACGCTGCCGATTTTTTTGCGCGATTCTCCTTCGAACACGACAAACCACCAGGGGCAGAGCATTTTATGGTCGGGCACGCGGGCCGCCGCGGTCAGTATGGTATTCAATTGCGCTGCATCCGGCCCGGGTGTGCCAAGGCTACGGATATTGCTGGAACGGCGGGATAGAAGAAAATTAATTTCTGTCATGCCCTATAAGTAGGGTAGAGCCTGCGCATAGGCAAGGGGGTTATTTGATCCCGAAATGGCGGGCGGCCTGTTTAATATCCGCGATGGCGTTTTTCGCGTCATCTTTTTCGAGCAGCGGCCCTTCGAGAGTGCGAAGCTCTTTGCCCTTTTGGTTGGCCAGCGTATAGGCCGCGCGCAGGGTTTCGGGGAAATAATCGTGCTTCATGCTGTAGTGGAGCAGCGTCAGGATTGTGCGGCCATCCAGATGTCCCTTTTCAAAGGCTTCTTTGGTCGTGATGGATAGCGTTGGCGTTACCGTCGCACCGATCGGTGTTTTTGTGCCGACATTGCGGTTGGCGTCCAATGCTTCATGTGCCTTCGCCCGTGCGGCTCTGATTTCTCTGGTATCTTTCTTTGCCAGCTGCGGAGGTTGCACAAAACGACTTTCATGGGCTTTGAGCAACTTGCCGTCTTTGTGAAGATTTCCGCTCGTATAAAGGCGCTGTGCTTCTTCCATCAATTCGGTCATGAAGGGCAAGCCGTGATAGCTGCCAATTTTATATATCTGCCCGCGTGGCAGCGTGGTCATCTGTTCATGCAGCGCGACGGTACGAAGATTGAAGGTAACAACACCTTTTTGCAAGGCGGGGTTTGCACCGGCCTGAACGATCATTTCGGTGTGGGTGATTTCTTTTGCGGGGTAGGGTGCTTCAACGGCTTTCTTTTTACCCGTGGTATCCAGCGGCAAAACGAGGAATCCGACAATCCGCCCGTTTTCCGCATAGAGCCGCGAATACACGATGCCGCGTTGCGCATCGTTTGTTTTCAATGGTTGGAACAGCACAATATCGCCGCGATCAATATCATCGGCGGTCGTCTCCACTTTTTTCGGGAAGGACGTTATCATTGACACACCTTTATTTTTTTATGAAAAATAACAGATGCATTGACTTCTGTCAAATTCTATTTAACGTATTGTTAACCAATCGGGAGGGAACGATATGGCCCTAGAACTTGTGAAAATACACCAAAAAAAGACTGGTGTTTTCCATTTGCCGGCGAACCGGGAACTGGGCAGCCCGACCATGACGGATACGCCCGAAGAACGGCTTGTCAACAGATTGTCCAATTGGCTGTTTGAACGCGCCGCGACAGGGGAGCTTCCCACCGATACCATCGTCCGTGTTGAACGGGTCACGGCGGGGCCTTTAGATCTGGTTGTGCCCCCGATGGCGCAGCCGCGCGTTCTGGCTGCACAATAGTTTTGGACCTTTTCATTCTATTCCTGAAAATCTATATCTAACCCATGCGCGGCACCGTCGAAATCAATATGGCGGCGAGCAATCCCTTCGAGGACTCGCCCCCCTTTAAAATCCATTCGGACTTCCAGCCCAGCGGCGACCAGCCGCAGGCGATCCAAAAGCTCGTGGAGGGGATGGAGGCAGGGCTTTCGGATCAGGTTTTGCTCGGCGTTACGGGGTCGGGAAAAACCTTTACCATGGCGCACCTTATTCAGGAAACGCAGCGGCCCGCGCTGATCCTCGCGCCCAACAAAACACTGGCGGCGCAGTTATACGGGGAAATGAAGGCGTTCTTTCCCGACAACGCCGTGGAATATTTCGTCTCCTATTACGATTATTACCAACCCGAAGCCTATGTCCCACGTACCGATACCTATATCGAAAAGGATTCATCCATCAACGAACAGATTGACCGGATGCGCCACGCCGCCACGCGCGCGATTTTTGAACGAAAAGACGTGATCATCGTGGCGTCCGTATCCTGCATCTACGGGATCGGGTCGAAAGAAGATTATCAGGCGATGACCGTGGACATCCGCAAAGGCGATCGTTTGGACCGCCAGCAATTGATCGCGCAGCTCATCACCCTTCAATACAAACGCAACGATCTGGCGTTTGAACGGGGGGCGTTTCGCGTGCGCGGCGATACGGTGGAATTGTTCCCATCCCACATGGAAGATTCCGCATGGCGTTTTTCCCTGTTCGGGGACGAGATCGAGGAGATCGTCGAATTCGATGCGCTGACCGGTGAAAAGCAGGGGCGGATGGAAGGCGTGCGGATTTACGCAAATTCGCACTACATCACGCCCGGCCCCACGATGGCGCAGGCGATCAAACAAATGAAGGTCGATTTAAAAGACCGTATTGCCGAATTTGAACGGGACAACAAATTGCTCGAAGCGCAGCGTATTGCGCAAAGAACGCAGTTTGATATTGAAATGTTGATGGCGACGGGTGTGTGTCCCGGCATTGAAAACTATTCGCGCTATCTCACCGGACGCGCGCCGGGGGAGGCACCGCCGACGCTCATCGAATACCTGCCCAAAAACGCGCTGATTATTCTGGATGAAAGCCATGTGATGGTGCCGCAACTGGGCGCGATGTATAAGGGCGACCGGGCGCGCAAACAAACGCTGGTGGATTATGGCTTCCGCCTTCCCGCCGCCATTGATAACCGCCCGCTGAAATTCGAAGAATTCAATGCCATGCGCGGGCAGATTGTTTATGTCTCCGCCACGCCCGGCCCGTATGAACTGGAACAAACCGGCGGTGATTTCGCCGAACAGGTGGTGCGCCCCACGGGCCTGATCGATCCGCCCGTTGAAATCCGTCCGACGGAACATCAGGTCGATGATCTGATGGATGAATGTAAAAAGGTGGCGGGCGCGGGCGGACGTGTGCTCGTGACCACGCTCACCAAAAAAATGGCCGAAGCGCTCACCGAATACCTGAATGAAAACGGCGTGCGCGTGCGCTATATGCACTCGGATATCGATACGCTGGAACGGATCGAAATTATGCGCGATCTGCGGATGGGCGAATTCGATGTGCTGGTGGGGATCAACCTGCTGCGTGAAGGGCTCGACATCCCCGAATGTATGCTGGTCGCCATTTTGGATGCGGACAAGGAAGGATACTTGCGGTCCCGTACTTCGTTGATCCAGACCATCGGCCGCGCCGCGCGGAATGTCGATGGCCGTGTGATTTTATATGCGGATAACATGACGAAATCGATGCAGGCCGCGATTGATGAAACGGATCGCCGCCGCGCGAAGCAGAGGGCGTATAACGAAGAACACGGCATCACGCCCGCCTCGGTTAAGAAAAACATTTCCGAAGTGATGCACAGCGTGTTTGAACGTGCCGATTATATGGATGTGCAACGCGATATTGCGGGATTGGCGGAGGAAGAGCAGGCGGCATTTGAATCCCCATCGTCGTTCCAGAAATATTTGAAAAAGCTCGAGGACGATATGCGCCGCGCCGCGACTGATCTGGAATTCGAAGAGGCCGCACGCCTGCGCGATCAAATCCGGAAGATGGAAGCGATGGATTTGGGGCTAACGGGGAACATGACCAACCCGCGCCTTGCCAATGGCTGGTCCGTCAATTCCTCCGCGCCTGTTAAAAAGGGCGGAAAGAAAATGCGCGTGAGTAAGAAGAGATGATAAGCAAAAAAGAACAGCTAGAAGAAGTTCTAACAAAGGCACAGAATAAATGCTTAATTGATCTTAATGGGTCATTGCATGAGGAAAGTCCTAATCCTCTATACCATTACACATCTTTAGAGGCTTGTTGTTCAATTTTAAACTCTGGAATGCTTAGGTTTACTGATATTAGGTATTGTAATGACCCGGAAGAATTAGAGGATGGGTTAAGAATATTAAATGATGTATCTGATAGAGTTTTAGAGAGATATAAAGATTCTTCATTTTTATTTTATACTCATATGAAGATTATTATTTATTTATTGAATGTTCTTTTGTCTTCAGAAAAAAATGAAAAAATTTTTCTAGAACGTATTCAAAAGGAATTTTCGAAAAGTCCAGAAGATGTCGAGGGACTATTGGACTTTAAAACCATTGTATTTATTTGTTGTTTTTCGGAAAAAAGTGATGATCTAAGGCAATGGATTCCTTATGCGCAGGATGGAAAAGGCGTTGCGTTAGGATTTAAAGGAGTGAACATAACGCATGATTTAACCCAAGTGGATGATGTTATAGCACTTAAGGTTTGTTATAAGAGAAAAGAAGATAAGGCTCATTATGTTGAAAATTTAATTATGGAGCTTCATTCTGTTTTTGTTCAGATTGAGCCAGCGTTATATGGAGATTTCTTAAATTTTGTTCGCGATGGAATAATGTTTGATATCATTGCTTCGAAGTCATCAAATTATGCTGATGAATTGGAGTGGAGGTTTGTACTTCATGGAGAAAGACGTGCCTTGCACGATAAATTTAAGTTTGTTGTAAAAGATAACATTATTTGTCCTTATGTAGACATTGACATTGAGAAAGGTACTTTGCTTGATGTAAAGCTAGGGCCAAAGGCAGAAAGGGAGCTTAATAAAAGTTCTCTGAATGCATTGTTTAAGATGAAAAAATACGCAAGTGCTACTGTAAGTGAATCTGATGTTAAATATAGATAGCTGTATCAGTAAATCTTAAAGGACCCTTTGGCTTCTATTAGGTGTTGTGTAAATCTTTCCCTTCCCATCCCCATCACTTTTTGCTAAGGTAATCCCATCAACACCCCCATTGCGCCCGCGTTTTGCGGGCTTTTTTGTGGGCGGATGAAAAATCACGACCAACTCAAGCAACATTTACTTTTTAAAACAAAGGAGACCCCCATGGAATTTCCACCGGGCACGGAGCACGCGTGCGTGCATGAAACCCGCACCCATTTATCCCGTTATCTGGAAGAAATGCGCCGCGGCGATTTTGACCGTCTGGTCATTTGCCGGTACACGCGGCCCGTCGCCATTTTGATGGTGCCGGAATCGCTCCGCCGCAGCGCGCG
Organism: uncultured Micavibrio sp.; assembly: GCA_964423095.1. Lineage (GTDB taxonomy): Bacteria > Pseudomonadota > Alphaproteobacteria > Micavibrionales > Micavibrionaceae > Micavibrio_A. Next base: position 2,529 of record CAYRDI010000035.1, on the reverse strand, counting down.
GGAACATGAACGGCGGGAACGGGCGGCCTTTGCCGCGCGGGTGCGCGAACAACGGCGGATGGCACGTGCCCGCATGCTGTCCGCGCCGGCCCATCAAAAATGTGGACCAACACAAGCAACATAAAGTTTTGATGGTTACCTCATCGATGGCGCGGCAAACGTATATTTTTGTGCAATTTCCTGCATATGCGTGGCATCGGACCATCCGGCGCCGTCATTGTCGTTGATCTTGCTTGATCCTTGCGCCTGCGTTGTTCCGTCATGTTGCAGATAGGCAGAAACCTTTGTGCCATCGGGCAAAGCGTGTTGATACACATCGTCCGGCATTTCGGATACGGCCTTCAACACCTTGGCAAGGTTAAGCGGCATATCCGGATGCGCATCTTGGGTGTATTCGGATTTTACCATTTCATACGGGCGATAGACCAATGTTTCCTGTCCACCCTTGGTATAGACCAGACCCATGGTGCGATAAATATCTTTGTACACCGTGCCCATTTCTGTGTGTTCGCCGCTTAATTCGAATGTTTTCAATGCGGGGTCAACGCAAATGGTCATATCTTTTTTAGCATCTTTGAACGCCTGTAGGTCGGAGCTCCACACCTTCAGTAATTCCTTTTTCAGGATTTCCTTGTAATATTCTGGGTGCGTTTGCGCGTTGAAACATTTTTCAAGGCTGGTCGCCACTATATCTTCCGCAAACGGGATGCGTTTGGGTGCGTCGTGCATATCGGCGACGGTGTATATGCCAAGCCCCACGGCCAGAGCGGCAGCGCCAAGCGGTATAAGAGACGGATTTTTTGCGATGATATAGCCTGCGAGCAAACCGCCGCCGCCACCTGAATTTCCCTGCATGATATTTCCCTGTTTTATTTATTTTTGTTCCGTTCAAGATGATCGAACTTATGAAAACTGTCAATAAAAACCGGAAAGGCATTGTTTTCCATGGGGTTGTACGGGGGCGGGGGAACCCTTTACCCGTTAAACGGTTGGCAGGGTATACGACCTTACAATGAAGAAAGCGATCTTAGCCGTATGTAGGAGGCTCCATGAAAACGATAACAAGACAATTGTCCCGCGTTGCTGCGATCGAAACGATGAAAGCCTATCACCGTCTGCCGCGGATGTTTTTGACCTTGCTGGTTTTTGTGAGCGCGTATCTGGTCACCATTCAGGTGAATGTGTAGGCGTTATGCCATTTGCGGTGTGTGTACGGAAACAGGTGCGCGGTTGTTCATCATGCCTGCGGCCATTTGTGCGCGCAAGTGGGATAAAACAGGTGCGCGCTGCGGGAGCGGGGATTCCGAAACAAGATGTTCACCGTTTAATACTGCGCCCAGCGTTGGGCAATGGTGAAGCGGTGGAACGCCGAATTTTTTGCAAATCGCATTCATTTCGACCTGGGTTTCCGAAGAGAGCGCACGGCGTTTGAGGAGGAGCGGTTCCATGAAATATTCACCCAGGCTGTTGGGCCCTACGCCATAATTTCCGATTGCCCAGAAATCTGACGATTCCAAACGCACGAAGACCAGATTTTTTTGGCCTTCTTCCATACGTTTGGTCATGCCGGCCCTGTAATTTTTCAAGGCAATCGCGCCGTATACATCCTCGAACGTGCCTCTTTCGGGTTCGTTGATATATTTTACTTTTGACAAGGCAGACAGGGCGGTTGTGACAACGGCATCTTCGAGCGTATCCGATGTTTGCATCGCTTGTTCGAAATCTTCAACGCTGACCACATCCCTTGATGTTCTCTCTCTCATTTCCGGAAATTTCTGGGCGATCAGCATGCTGATCATGGCCTGTTTTGTGTAGGCGTCCTTTTCGCAAAGACGTTCCACCATGTACCAGTCCTCGGGATGGATCACGATGTTGTTGTCGGGATTGAACGGCCCGTGATGCAGTGCCTCGGCAGAGAGTGTTTGCAGGGCGTGAAACTCTTCATGGGCTTTGGAACGGAAAAAAGCGAGCCTGTCTGAAATGCGGTGTGGGCGTAGGCCGATTTCGTTGGCAAAGCCACGATTGCTTTTGCCAAAAGAGTAGGAGGAATAGGTTGCTTGCGCATCATCCGTCGCAATGGTGCCGCCATTCGGGTCTGGCGGGATGATGGTGTAGGAGCATTTGGCCTCGCCGAGTTTTTTGATCAGGTTTTGTCCGATGTGGCCGGCACCGGGTAGCGTGAGTTCACCCATCAGATCTTCGAATTCGATGAAGAAGCGGCGCATCTTTTCGGTTTGTATAATAAAACGCGCCTGTCTTAAACCTTCTTCGGCAATTTCGATTTGTCTTTCTACACCGGAAAGCGCGTCGTTCTGCACATTTTTCGCGACATTCGCAAAATCCTGGTTGAAACGGGCGATCTGTTGCGCGATCTCTTCAGAGGCTTCGCCGAAAGGGTTGCGGGCGAATGGGACGATACCGGGGGGCACATGATGGACGGATTCAGATCCGTGGCCCGATGCTCTCCCACCCGTTTCTTCAAACACCCTGAACCTCTTTTTTTATGACTACCCTCAGTAAAAGGTTATA
>CAYRDI010000034.1:0-22141 GCA_964423095.1 uncultured Micavibrio sp. | reverse complement strand
CCAATGCCCTGCTCCGCCGCGAAGGATTGTTAAAAAGTGGAAAAGCCGCGTAACCGATCTAACTCTCTAACCGTATAAACACAAACGGAGGCCAAGGGTTTCCCCAAGGCACTCCGCCGTGTGTGTGGGAGGTTAATCCCTCCCTCTATTATACCGTTTAGTGTACACCTTGCCCTGAATTCATCCCCAAGAGTGGGGAACCTATGGGTCTAAAAACAGGTAAACTTGGACAAAATCCAAGCCTTGGTTGGGACATTCACAAATATTTGGTATTCTGTCAATAAAAATTTTACTCTTTTTTAATGCTTTTCGCTTGCATGATTTTACAGATTGGAGTAATAAAATTCCCAACCAAGACTTAAGAAAAGCAATAAACACGTTTAACTTCTTGGAAGCGTTATAGAAAATGTCGATCACCACCGCCCAGATACGCGGCGCACGCGGAATACTGAACTGGAGCCAGCAAGACCTGGCCCAGCGCACGGGTATTTCCGCAACCTCCATCGGCAGCATCGAAAACGGCCAAACCACCCCGCGGGAAAGCACACTCTCCACCATCCGCAAGACGCTGGAAAACGGCGGGATTGAGTTTATTGGGTTGGATGGAGTCCGATTAAGAACAGGTGATGTCAGAGTCTTCACTGGACAGCAAGGTTACCTAGATTTTTTTAATGATGTATACGAAACACTAAGCAAAAAACCGGGGCTTGTAAGAGCCAGCAATGTTGATGAACGTCAATTTGTTCAATGGCATGGCGAGCATGGGGCAGAACATCTTAAAAAGATGGAGAGCCTCAAAAGCAAGAATGTAACTTACAAATTTCTTATCTGCGAAGGGGATGACTACTTTCCTGCTTCTGATTATGCCGAATACAAATGGCTTCCTCAGTCGCAGTTTAGTTCCGTTCCGTTTTATGTTTACGCTGATAAGTTGGGAATTATTTTATTCGATAATGAACCTAAAATCATTCTCATAAACTTTCCTGCAGTTGCAGATGCTTACATAAAGCAATTTGATGCCGCTTGGGAACTGGCATCTGTTCCTACGGTCAAAGGTAGAATGAAAGTATGACAATGCTAGCGGTAAACCAACATAATGGCGAACCGAACGGTACACTCATTACCGTGGCGAAAGACTCTATTGGCCGCTCCGATACGCTGCTGATGGATACAGGCAACCTTTTGGACCACCGTATTCTTGCCCACATGGGAATCTGGGCCTACCTGAACGGTGGTCGCCCTTACCTGGAGCGCTTTTTCAGCAGCCCTGACTATGATGGCACACGCGAGGCGGCCTTTATACCGTCGATCGCGCGGCAATTTGCCCGCCTTTTACCGCAGGATTTTTCCCTTGTGGAACTCGGCCCGGGTAAGGCGCTGGAAAAGACAGACGCGTTTTTAGACGCAGCAAAAAAGGCACGTCAGGGTCTAGAGCCACTGGAATATATTGCCGTCGACGTGGTTGAAGAATATGCCCAAGAAGCCGCACGTCATGTCAAGGAAAAATATCATTTAAGAACACGCGCCATCGTCGCCGACTACACCAAAATGCAGGATATTAAAACAAATGGCCCTGCCGTTTTGGTCTCTTGGAATTCACCTATCTGGAACTCTCCAATCACCACTGATGTAGAACCTGATTTTGTATACGCAAGCAACCTGAAAAAAGTCGGCCAGTTGGTTGGCAGTGATGGCCTTGTCATTTTAACACACTTCCCTCTAGGGGACACAGAACAGGCTGCAAGGATATACAGAAACGAAGATTGCAAAAGCGCTGTCATGGCGATCCCCTCACTAATTGAAAAACGTTTGACACCGAAATGTAGCGCAAACTTTAATGGCGCCGCTGAAATTGCGAACTTCCATGACCTATTCGAATACTCTGTGAATGTAGACGCAGCGAATGAATTTATCGCCATGGACCTTCGCGCAAAAAGAGATGCAAGAATCTCTATCGGCGAATATTCAACCTTAATACAAGAAGGCGAAATTTTTAATGCTGTTCGTTCGGCGAAGCCAAGTATCGGTCATTTCCACAGAATCGCGGGTGTAAGCAATGCCAATATTGTTAACACTGTGCAAGATTCCGAAGGTTCAGTTGTAGCGCAGGCTCTTCAATTTCCGCACTTTAATAAATCTTAATTGCCTTTAAATCATCACGGGATACAATTGTGCAAGAAGGAATCACTTGCACATGCCCCACCCTCTGGACGGAATTTATCAGGTTACATCGACCACGGATTACAAAGGCCCGCTGGAAAAAAAGAGCGATGGGCAAACCGAGATTCGTGACGGCCAGACACGGCGATATGACCGCGCCAATTGCCTGTGGACGTCCACCTTTAAAATACTCAGCGAGACCGAGGTCGAAATGACCTCCACCGCCGATCCATCCTACGCGGATGTCGATTTCCTTCTAACCCGCCCGGACGGATCACCCACCCGTGACAAGGTCACCTATAAAACCGTCTTAAAACTGGCCCGGAAAGACGACCGCATCCAGATGTCGGGACAAATTTCCTATGGCGGTGATTTGACCTTTGTGACCATGCGCAAAACCGGCCCGCTTCCAACGGCCTGATGTTTACGCGGCATTCCGTTTTGCCGCATGGTTTGCCAGATACCAGTCATAGGTTGAACGAATTCCTTCATTTAGCCCGATTTGCGGGGCCCAGCCGAGCGCACCGATACGCGCGCAATCGATCATTTTACGCATCATGCCATCGGGCCTTGAAGGATCGAAACGCACCCGCCCGCGATATCCCGTAACCCCCGCCATAAAGGCCGCGAGCCCGGCAATGGTGATTTCCTTGCCGCTGCCTATATTGACGGGAGGCGCATCATCATAGTGTTCAAGAAGAACCAGCAACGCCCGCGCCAGATCATCGACATGAAGAAATTCGCGAAGCGGGGTACCCGTGCCCCAGAGCACAAGCTCTTCATCACCTTGCGTTTTCACATCATGGAATTTCATCATCATGGCAGGCAGGACGTGGGAATTTTCCGGATCAAAACGATCAAACGGGCCGTATAAATTGGTTGGCATCGCGGAAATATAAGAAAGGCCGTATTGCGTGCGGTAATATTGGCACATCTTCAGGCCAGCGATTTTGGCGATGGCATAGGCTTCGTTCGTGGGTTCCAGCGGCCCCGACAAGAGTGCATCCTCGGAAATGGGTTGCGCACTCTCGCGCGGATAAATGCACGAAGACCCGAGAAACAAGAATTTTTGGACCCCAGCCCGCCGCGCCCCTTCAATCGTGTTATGGGCGATGGAAAGATTGTCACGAATGAAATCGGCGGGATAAGTTGTGTTGGCACCGATACCGCCTACCCGCGCCGCCGCCATGATCACAATGTCGGGGCGGTGCCGTAAAAGCCAGTCATAGGTTGCCGCCTGATCCGTTAAATCCAGGATGCTGTGCGGCGCCGATAATACATCAACATCATGTTTTTGAAGTGCACGCAAAACAGCACGGCCCACAAGGCCGGTTTCCCCCGCCACCCATATTTTCTTCCCCGTCAGGGAATAGACTGGCTTCGCCATCGTCAGCTTTTTCATTAAAGAAGGGACACAGGAGAACCCCGCGGCCCATGGTTGTCATACGAAAGCATGACACCAACCAAGTATACGGTCAATCAAAAGGATTAAAGAAAGGGCTTAAGCGCACCCGGTTTAAAGTTGGCTGCGGCAACCTGCGCGGGCTCTTGCGGCGCGATGGAAGCGTGAACGCCGTTAGCCCCCAAACCCGCAACCAAATTTTCGGGCATCACCCCTGCTGTCGCTATCTCGCAATTCCCGCCCAACTCGCCTGTCCATTGCCCAACTTCGCTCATGCCACGGCCCCCATCATGGTTTCAACATACATCAGGTTTGTGACCGCACCGGCAAAGGGCTGTCCTTTGGGGCATTCCACAATGCCCACCGTGGAAAGTTTGGCCAGTTCATTGAAAATCTTCGAATTGGAAAAAGGGAAACGGGCAAATTCCCGTTGGTCAGCTTTCAAAATTACTTCGGTCGGCGTTGCGCGCAACGTGTAGGTCGTATGGTTTTTGGGCAGTTCGCCCGCAAGCGCCACCAAAAGCAGACCCGATGCCCCCAAAAGGAAGCTGCATCCCGTAACAACAGACTCTGACATGTCTGACCCTTTTTTCACCCCTACACTCTAATCGGGGTCTCTTAATATTTTATGAAAAGACCTAATGCGAACGCAAATTCCTGCTTTTATCGCCTTTTTACAGTTAAAAAGGTGTAAAGTTCAGGGTTGCTGCAGCGATGTCGAAACAGGCTTTGTATCGTAAGGCTTGAACCGAAGGCTCAAATCCCGGAAAGGCCAGACGAGCTGCGCCCAAAAACTTTCGGGCATTTGCTGGGTAATCCCGATTTTTGCGGGCGGCCGACGGCCCGTGTCGATGAAATGGGTGCGGAAAAGCAGATCCCAGAGCATCAGGTTTTCGCCGTAATTTTTGTTCCCTTCCCGCAAGACTTTGGAATGGTGCCAACGATGCAGTTCGGGCGTGTTGAAAACATACGAAAGCGGCCAGACGAAATTCATTTCGACATTGCAATGGGTCAAAACGCCGATATAGGCCGTGATGGCGGAAAGCCATATCACCACCTCCAGCGGCGCGCCCAGCGCGATCAAAACGCCTGTTCCCATCAGGATGCTTTCAAGGGAATCGATAAAATGAAAGCGTCCCGTATTGACAACCCAGAGTTTTGTCACCGAATGGTGAACGGCATGGAAACGCCACAACGGATGGAATTCATGCGCCAGACGGTGCGCCCAGTAAAGACCGAATTCCGCCATCACCATGCCGAGGATGACTTGGGCCCATAACGGCCACTCGCGCGGCCAGATTCCATACCCGTCATCTGTCAAAGGGGTAATCAGCGATGTCAAGCCGAACACACCTGCAAACGCGACGAGTGCCTGCACCACGCCTTTGGATAACAGCGTATGCGCAAGATCGGCGAAAAGCTGCCCGTCGCTTTCCCGCCACTTCATTTCATGCGGCATAAAGCGTTCCAGAAAAAAGAGGCTGGCCACCAGACACAGATAAATACCGTTGAATGCCAGAATCGGATGCGTCGTATGAAACCCGAAAACAGTCGCCAGCACGCAAGCCGAGAGCAATCCCGGCCAGGAAAGGTAGGAGACAATTTTTTTCGCACCGTTTGTCATCGATCCCCTGTTTTTGATATGCTGAACCCCTGTATTTAGATAAGGAAAAGGTCTTCCGTGCAAGGCCTAAAAGCCGTGGATGGCCCAAAGTTCGGACTTGCCCACCAAGGGTATTTTTTAATAGATATGGGGTGTTCACGTTCCTTCGTATGCTGTGTTGCTTTTCTGTTACCATAAATAAGGTTTCGGGGCAGGGTTCGCTTTTTTCATGGATGTCACGGTTACAAATTCGCTGGCAGGCACGCTGTCGGGCTTTGGAAGCCCGAAGACGGGGGCGAACACCTATCCCCGGGAACAACAACAGGCACAATCGAATGTAACTTCCCCTACCACCAGAAACCGGCTTCCCGAAACAAGCGATCAAACCACCACAGCCGGCACCCGCGTTGTTGCCGAAACACGGCAGGAGCTGGACAATGGCGGTTACCGCGTCACCCGCACCTATCAACGCGAAGACGGCCGCACCTTCAGCAAGCTCGAAGACTTCACCCTGACCGCCCGTGGATCGCGCAAGACCGTGGTTCAGCAAACCCCCTCCGGCGCGATCACGCAGTACGAAGAAGTTCTTGATCGGGAAGACGGTGGCAATTTCCGAAGAACCCAGCGTTTTACGGATGAATCCGGCGAGGTTTCGACCGTTATCACCCCGAACCACAAGGTCACAAACCCCCAAATCCTGACATCCGGGCAGGTTCAGGGGTTTGAACCGACGGGCGCATTTTCATCTTTTCGCGGAACGCAGCTTGATCTTAGCGCGTGATCCCCTATTGTTTTAAGCACCTTAAAACAGCGAAAGGATTTTCATCATGCTCAAAGGTAAAACCGCCATCGTCACAGGTTCCACCAGCGGTATCGGGCAGGGCATGGCACTCGCGCTCGCCAATGCCGGCTGCAACGTCATGCTCAACGGGCTTGGCGATACTGCCGTTATTGAACAAGAGCGCGCGAAGATGGAAAAGGACACAGGATCGAAAATCGGTTTCAACGGCGCAGACATGACAAAGCCGGACCAGATTGCCGACCTGATTGCGCAAACGAAATCCAAATTCGGGTCTGTCGATATTATCGTCAATAACGCGGGCGTCCAGCATGTGGCACCCATCGATGAATTTCCCCCTGAAAAATGGGATCAGATCATCGCCATCAATTTAACCTCCGCCTTTCACATGACGCGGCTCGCCCTTCCGCATATGAAGGCCGCCGGATGGGGACGCGTGGTCAACCTTGCCTCCGCCCACGCGCTCGTCGCCTCCCCGTTCAAAAGTGCCTATGTCGCCGCCAAACATGGCCTTGCCGGTATGACCAAAACGGTCGCGCTCGAAGTCGCCCAGCAAAATATCACGGTGAATGCCATTTGCCCGGGCTATGTCCACACGCCGCTGGTCGATAAACAGATCGGCGACACAGCAAAAGCACGCGGCATTTCCGAAGACGAGGTGATCAAAAACGTCATCCTGGGCGCACAACCGACAAAAAAATTTACGACGGTCGAACAAATCGGTGACCTCTGCGTTTTCCTGTGTTCCCCGTCGGCCGAAAACATCACGGGCACGCTGATCTCCATCGATGGCGGCTGGACGGCTGCGTAAACCATGCCCGCAGCGCGAAAAACCAAAACCGTCAATATAGCCCTTCAGGGCGGTGGAGCGCACGGCGCGTTGGCATGGGGTATTTTGGATGCCCTTCTGGAAGACGGCCGCCTGCGCGTTGAAGGCTTCTCCTCCTGCAGCGCGGGCACCATGAACGCCCTAGCCTTTGCACAAGGGTTGCATGAAGGAGGGCGCGACGGGGCGCGCAAAAAGCTCGAAGAATTCTGGTGGGAAATATCCAAGGCCGGGGTTATTTTCTCACCCGTCCACGGCAACCCGATGGAACGGTTTTTCGGTCTTGGTTCCGGCGAAAACCCATTCGCCTATTTCATGTTCGATACGATGACGCGGATGTTTTCGCCGTATCAGTTCAACCCGCTCGACATCAATCCCTTACGCGACGTCATCGAACGCGCCATTGATTTCAAAAAAATCCGTGCGTGCGACAAAATGAAAATGTTTGCGACGGCAACCAATGTTCGCACGGGAAAGGTAAAGGTCTTCGAAAAAGACGATATGAGCCTAGATGTCGCGCTCGCCTCTTCCTGCCTGCCCTTTTTGTTCAAAGCCGTGGAAATAGACGGTGAACATTATTGGGACGGCGGCTATACCGGAAACCCCGCCCTCTTCCCGCTTTTCTATCAAACGGAAACGCGGGACATCATGATCATTCACCTGAACCCGCTCTACCGCGAAGAAATACCGACCACGGCGCCGGCCATCATGAACCGGATCAACGAAATTTCGTTCAATGATTCCCTTTTAAAGGAACTGCGCGCCGTTGATTTCGTGAAAAGATTGATCGAACAGGACATGATCAAGGATGAATACAAACATCTTTACAAAGACGTTCTGGTGCATTCCATCCGCGCGGACGACATGATGAAGGATTTTTCCCTGACCAGCAAATTCGAAACCGACTGGGATTTTCTGACCATGCTGCGCGATGCGGGGCGCGAAGGCATGAAAATATGGCTGGAAGACCATTTCGATTCCATCGGGAATTTCGGCAGCGTCAATTTGAAGGAAGATCTTTTGACCGACAGGCACGACCCGAAACACCTGCCGTCAAAAAAGAAAAACGCACACTAAAACAATTCCAGCAGCATACAACGAGCCGATCCGCCGCCGTAAAATTCGATGGTCTGGATTTCCGGCGAGATGACCTTAGGATAGTGCTTGTGAATCAAAGATAACTGCGCATCGGTCAGGGTTTTGTATCCAGACATCGACATCACCAGCATTTTTTCGCCGCCCGTGCCGATGACTTCCAGCGAATTGCCGCAGAACGCCGCCATCTGGTCATTGGTAAATTCAACGACGTCACGATGCTGTTTCAGACGGTCGATGATCGCACGGTCTTTTAAACATTCGCTGCAAATACCAGCAAGATTCGTGCCTATCCACATCAGAACGTCCGTGTGATAGACAGGCTTGCCACGATGCTCCGTATCAAAAGGATAATGTTCGTACCCATAATGTGTACACCATGCTTTGGCGAGCTCCTCATGACTGCGCTGAGACCTTCCCTGATAGGCGATCTTGTTGACCTTATCCAGCCACATGGCACCGGTGCTTTCCAGATACTTCCCGTCATTTTCATGGGCAGAAAGGTCAAACACATCGGGATAGGTCCGCTTTAAAAGCGCGATCAGTTCCGGCCGGCGTTCTATCTTCCGGTTGTCCGCCAGCATGGGATAAAACGTCATCTTCCCGCCCGGCAGGGTGGAAACCCAGTTGTTGCAAAAAATATCGTCCGGAGCACCTTTCTGACCCAGCGTTGTGGTGACCACAACCCCGTGTTCGGCCAGAAGATCGCGAAAGGCACGGAATTCGGCAACCGCCTTTTTTTGAATCGCATCAACCCCTTCGCGGTCTTCGTGTTGGTAAGAATTTGTGGGGGCTGTTTGCGGGTTGGCATGGAACTCAATCGGTTCCATCATCATGATATGGTTCGTGGATTGGGAATTTTGGGTCATAAACACACCTTTTCTTTGAACAACGCCATAAAAACGACACAACGCAGACGCATAGATGATACGATAAAAATGCCGTTGCGGAAGCCCCCAATTTCCCGCTAGAAGACGGCGCAAGACATACCGGCGATAAAACAAATGCATAAAACCTTCCTGGCCGCCTGGCCGCTTTTTTTTGGCATCTCCATGATCATGATCGGCAATGGCCTGCAAGGGACATTGCTCGGCGTCCGCGCCACCATGGAAGGGTTCCCCACCTATGCCACCGGGATCATCATGTCGATGTATTATGTGGGGTTTTTGCTGGGGTCGCGGTTCACGCCCGATCTGATCCGCGGCGTTGGCCACATCCGCGTTTTCACCGCACTGGCGTCCGTTGCCTCCACAACCGTTTTGATCCATGGCCTGATCCCCACGGAATCCGTGTGGGCCGTGGTGCGGGCGGTGACGGGTTTTACCTATGCGGGCCTGTATATCGTGATCGAAAGCTGGCTGAACAACGCCACGGACAACAAAGGCCGTGGCAAAATGATGGCCCTCTACCTCGTCGTACTATATGCCTCCATGGCTTTGGGGCAATACTTGCTGGTACTGGCCGATCCCAAAGGCATGGACCTGTTCGTGGTCACATCCATCCTCGTCAGCCTTGCGCTGCTTCCCATCGCGTTGTCGTCCCGCCCTGCCCCGCATTTCGACAAGGTGGAAAAAGTTTCCATGAAAATGCTTTTCAAATCCTCGCCACTCGGCGTCTTCGCGCTGTTCGCCTCCGGTATGGCCGGTGCCTGCCTGTTTTCGATCGCCCCCGTTTACGCCACCTCGATCGGCTTTACCCTTCCCCAGATTTCAACCTTCATGGCGGCGGCGATTGTGGGCGGCGTGTTGTTCCAGTTTCCTATCGGTTGGATGTCAGACCGGTATGACCGCCGCAAGGTTTTAATCGGCGCCGCGGCTGGTGCGGCCGGGGCCTGTGCTCTGGCTCTGCTGCTTGCGCCAATTTCCCCCTATGCGTTGTTTTTGGCCATGTTCCTGATCGGCGGTACAGGCCTGACCATCTATGGTCTGGCCAGCGCCCACACCAATGACCATCTGAACGCCTCGCAAACAGTGGCAGCCAGCGCGTCCTTGATCATGATCAACGGCGTGGGGGCCATTCTGGGCCCGATCCTGTCGTCCGGTTTGATGAACGCCATCGGTCCATCGATGCTGTTTACATTGATGGCCGGCATTTACGGTGCGATAGCCGTTTATGGGATTTACCGTACCTTCCGCCGGGCCGGCGTCCCGATGGATCAGCAAGGATCGTTCGTTGCCCACCCCAACCCGTCCGTGGCCCTGCTTCTCCAGCCAGTTGAAAGCACGACGAAAGATGATAACCCATTGAAAAAGATGGCCTCTTAAAGATAGTTGACTAATCGGTAAAATATACTATCTGTGTTGCATATCTTAACCTCAAAGGTTTGCAACCATGCCCCGTCCCGATACCGGAACACGCCAAAAACTGCTTGAGACGGCCAAGGGGCTTTTATGGGCATCAGGTTACGGTGCCGTCAGCGTGGACGACATCTGCCGTGAGGCAGGCGTTAAAAAAGGCAGCTTCTATCACTACTTCCCTTCCAAAATCGATCTGGCATTGACAGTGATCGAGGCGCATTTCAAAGAGGTCGTCGAACCGGATTTGAAAAAAATCTTTGCGGCAAACGTCCCCTTCGAACAGCAAATCGATGCGCTGGCCGACCTGATCCTTACAAAAAAAAGGCAGGAGTTGGCAGAGCACGGACATGTCTGCGGATGCCCGATGGCCTCGCTCGGATCCGAAACGCTGGGTCAGGACGATTTAGGTTCGATCAGTGTCAAGGTCGAAGAAAAATTTCGCAATTGCCAGGACATGATCAGCCGGGCCATTCAAAACGCCATGAACGACGGTAGCATCCCACAAGACGATGCGGAGCAAAAAGCGCGCGAGATATACGATTTTATCACCGGCCTGAAAATGATGGCCCGCGTGCACAACAGCCTTGACGGCATTGAACGGGATTTAAAGCCCGGTATGCGCCGTATTCTTGGACTTCCTGAACACAATAAAAAAACCGCAACAACCAATTCGATTTGACACTACGGAGAAGAGAGATGACCCGTTCCAACAAAAAAATATTACTGGCCGGTATCGGCGTGATTGCCGTGCTCGCCGGCGGTCTTCTGGTGTATCGCCACGGGCCCGAAGGCATGGCCATGGCACAAGGACAAATGCCCGCCATGCCCGTCCCGTATGTTCTGGCGGAACAAAAACCCGTTCAAATCTGGAAGGATTTTTCGGGCCGTCTCACCGCCGTGGATTATGTCGAAATCCGTCCGCAGGTCAGTGGCATTTTAGAAAAAATCAATTTCGAGGATGGTCAAACCGTGAAAAAAGGTGACGTTCTTTTCAACATTGATCCCCGCCCCTATGAAGCCGCCGTTGCTTCGGCCCGCGCCGAAGTGGCTTCCGCGCAACAGGATTCCTTGTACGCGCAAAAAGAATATGAACGTGCGCAACAACTTCTCCAGACCGGCGCCATTTCACAAGCCGGATACGATGCCCGCGTCAATTCGCAAAAGAACAACAAAAGTGCCATCGCCGCCGCGAACGCCCATTTAAAGGCCGCGATGGTCGACCTGGACCACGCCGCGATCAAAGCCCCGATTGATGGGAGGATCAGCCGCCCCGAAATCACTGAAGGAAACCTGGTGACGGCCGCGAGCGCGCCGTTGCTCGCCAGTATCGTTTCGGATGCCGAAATCTATGCCGATTTTGAGGTGGATGAACAAACCTATCTCAACTTCGTGCGCACAAAGACGGGACAGGATTTGAGCGTGGAGCAGGAAGTCCCCGTTGAATTGAAACTGGCACAGGATGAAAAAACATACACCGGAAAAATCAAGAGCTTCGACAACCGGATCAACCCATCCAACGGCACTATCCGCGTGCGTGCCGTTTTCACCAATGATGATAAGGCCCTTCTGCCCGGCATGTTTGCAACCGTGCGTCTGGGTTCGATCGGCAAAGACAATGCCATGATGATCCCCGAAAAGGCCATCATGACAGACCAGAGCCGCAAATTCGTTTACGTGGTAGCGGATGGTATTGCGACTTACCGTGAAGTCAAACCCGGGGAGACCGTCGGCATGGAAAGGATTATCCTGTCCGGTCTGGAACCGGGTGATAAAGTGATTGTCGACAACCTGATGAAACTTCGCCCCGGCGCGCCGGTTCAAGCCATGACGGAAGAGGAATTGAACGCCATGAAGGCGCAAATGGCCGCGCAGGCGCAAGGCGGACAACCGCCCGCCGAACAAAAACCGCAAGAGGCAGAGCAGAAGACACCCGATGCCGCAGCCGCTGAAACTGCACCCGAACCAGAAACCGCCCCCGAACAAGCCCCGGCACAGGAATAAACGACTATGAACATTTCCCGTCTTTTTATCGACCGGCCTATTTTTGCGGCGGTTATTTCCATCCTGATTTTCATTTCGGGATTGATTTCCATGCTTAACCTGCCGGTTTCGGAATATCCGGAAGTCTCCCCGCCATCGGTTGTGGTCTCCGCCGTCTTTCCCGGCGCATCGCCATCGGTGATTGCCCAAACCGTTTCAACGCCGCTGGAAGAAGCCATCAACGGCGTCGAAGGCATGCTTTATATGTCCTCTCTGGCCACCACGGACGGGAATATCCAGCTCACCATCACCTTTAAAATCGGCACCGACCCCGATCTTGCCCAACAGCTCGTGCAAAACCGCGTATCGCAGGCGGAACCCCGCCTGCCCGACATCGTCCGACAACTGGGCGTGACGACGATCAAAAGCTCTCCCGACCTGACTATGGTCGTCCACATTCTTTCGCCGGACAATTCGTATGATTCCCTCTACCTTGGAAACTACGCCACGCTGAATGTCAAAGACCGTCTTTCGCGCCTGCCCGGCGTCGGCAATGTCCAGATTTTCGGACAGGGCGATTACGCCATGCGCATCTGGTTAAACCCCGACAAGATCGCGGAACGCAACCTGACCGCCGCCGATGTGGTGAATGCCATTCGTGGCCAGAATATCCAGATTTCAACCGGCACCATCGGCGGCCCGCCCTATACAAAGGGCCAGCAGGTGCAAATGCCTATCAATGCCAAGGGCCGCCTGTCATCGCCGGATGAATTCGAACAGATTATCATCAAACGGGATGAAAACGGTGTTATCACGCGCCTTGCAGACGTTGCCCGCGTGGAACTGGATGCCCAGCAATATGCGCTCCGCTCCCTTTTGAACGGAAAAGAGGCAGGAGCCATCGCTGTTTTCGCGGCACCTGGTTCGAATGCGTTGCAGATTTCCAAAAACGTCCGTGCGGAAATGGATGAAATGCGCAAAACATTTCCCAAGGGAATCGATTACGACATCATCTATGACCCCACAAAATTCGTAAACGATTCGATTGACGCCGTGGTGCATACGCTGCTGGAGGCTGTCCTTCTCGTGGTATTGGTCGTCATTGTCTTCCTTCAAACTTGGCGTGCCTCTATCATTCCGCTTCTGGCGGTACCTGTTTCGATTGTGGGGACGTTCACTTTCTTGTTACTCTTTGGCTTTTCGATCAACGTGCTGTCATTGTTCGGCTTGATCCTCGCCATCGGGATTGTGGTGGATGATGCCATCGTCGTGGTCGAAAACGTCGAACGAAACATCGAAAACGGCCTTTCCCCCCATGCCGCCACCATTCAGGCGATGAAAGAAGTCACAGGGCCGATTGTCGCGACGATGCTTGTTCTGACCTCTGTCTTCGTGCCGATCGCGTTTATCAGCGGATTGACGGGGCAGTTTTACAAACAATTCGCCATGACCATCGCCATTGCCACCGTGATTTCAACGGTCAACTCCCTAACCCTCTCCCCCGCCATGTCCGCCTTGCTTCTCCGTGGCCATGACGCACCCAAGGACCGCTTGACCCGCTTTATGGATGCCGTATTTGGACGGTTCTTTCATGGGTTCAACAGAGTTTTCAAGTCTGGTGCCCACAAATACCAGCGCGGCGTCGGCGGGATCGTACGGCATAAGGTTGTAATGATTGCCGCCTACCTTTTACTGATCGTTTCAGCCGGATTTATTTTTAAACTGGTTCCCCCGGGGTTCGTTCCGGCACAGGACAAAGGATATGTGATTGCCTTCGCCCAGTTGCCCCAAGGGGCCACATTGGAACGCACCGAAGAGGTCGTCGCGCAGATGACCAACATCATGATGAACGAACCCGGCGTGGCCAACGCCGTTGCCTTTCCCGGATTGTCCATCAACGGGTTTACCAGTTCGTCCAGCGCGGGGATCGTCTTCGGCCCTTTGAAAGACTTTTCGGAACGCGGATCGGCCAACCTTTCCGGTTTTGCAATCGCAGAAAGCCTGCAACAAAAATTCTTCGGGATTGACCAGGCTTTCGTCGCCGTATTCCCGCCGCCGCCCGTATCGGGCCTTGGCACCATCGGCGGTTTCAAGCTGGAGGTCGAAGACCGTGCCGATCTGGGCTATGAAGCTCTCGACAACGTGATGAAGGCCATTACGGCACAGGCCTATCAAACCCCGCAACTGACCGGCATTTTCAGCAGCTACAATATCGATTCACCGCAACTGTTCGTCGATGTGGACCGGACAAAGGCGCAACAGCTCGGCGTGAATATCACCGACATATTCGATACCATGCAGATTTATCTGGGATCGATGTATGTGAACGATTTCAACCAATTCGGCCGCACATATCAGGTGATCGCCCAGGCGGACAAACCCTTTCGAACCACGCCTGCAAATATCAACAATCTCCGCGTGCGCAATGACAAAGGCGATATGGTGCCGCTCGGCGCGATGGTCACGGTAAAAGAAACATTCGGCCCGGCAACGGCGAGCCGTTATAACGCGTTCCGCGCCGCAGATCTTAACGGCAACGCCGCCCCCGGATTTTCAAGCGGCGAAGCGCAAGAGGCCATCACCAAAATCTTAAAAAATACCCTGCCTCCAGGCATGGATTTTGAATGGACGGATTTGACCTATCAACAAATCCTGGCGGGTAACACAACCATCTATATTTTCCCGCTTTGCATTCTTTTGGTTTTTCTTGTCCTTGCCGCGCAGTATGAAAGCCTGACGATGCCGCTCGCCGTTATCCTGATTGTGCCGATGTCGATCTTGTCGGCCATCGCGGGCGTGTGGCTGACCGGTGGCGATAATAATATCTTCACACAGATTGCGTTGTTTGTGCTTGCTGCATTGGCGTGCAAAAACGCCATTCTGATCGTCGAATTTGCGCGTGAGTTGGAGCATCAGGGAAAAAGCCTGATCGACGCCGCAAAAACAGCCTGCTTCTTACGATTGCGGCCCATCTTGATGACCTCTTTTGCCTTTATCATGGGTGTTGTGCCGCTGGTCTTTTCCCACGGCGCGGGTGCGGAAATGCGCCACGCCATCGGGATTTCCGTGTTTTCGGGGATGCTCGGCGTAACAGCGTTCGGATTATTGTTTACGCCGCTCTTTTACGTCATGCTGCGCACACTTGAAATACGTCTCACGGGTATCAAGGACCCCGTGCGGATGCATGGTGACAGGGACGATGCCCCGCATATCGTTTTAAGCGATGAAAAAGCCGGAAAAATGGATGACGACGATTTAATTATTTAAAGACAGGGCCATTCCACATGTCAAACGCTTCACCCAAAAAAATGATTGCAGCGGCGATCATCGGCCTTTTGATCATAGGCGGCACTTGGCACTGGCTTTCGACACGCGGCAAAGTATCCACGGATGATGCCACGATCGAAGCGCATATTCTTCCCATTGCCCCAAAAGTTTCGGGTTATGTGGTTGAATTGAACATCGATGACAACCAACATGTTAAAAAAGGTGATGTTCTTTTAAAAATCGACCCGCGCGATTATCAGGCCGCGCTCGATCAGGCACAGGCGCAATTAAAGGCGGCAGAGGCCCGCCTGATTGCCGGACAACATAATTATGCGAGCACATCCGTTTCCGCCCCCTCCAATCTGGAATCCGCACAATCAGAAGTAAAATCCGCCGCCGCCGAACTTACAAATGCACAGCAAACGCTGAAAAGATTGAAAAACTTGAGCGATGCCGCACGATCCCGCCAGAGTCTTGAAGATGCCATGGCGGTTGAACGGCAAGCACGCGCAAGCCTGGAAAACGCCAAAGCAAAATTGAAATCCGCCGAAACCGCGCCCGATGCGATTGCCGCCAGTGAGGCCGGCGTGAAAGAGCTGGAAGCCGCGGTCGATCAAGCCAATGCCGCCGTCACGCTCGCCCAAAACAATCTGGACGACACTGTTCTCCGCGCCCCCGAAGATGGAAAAGTCACCGGCAAAAATGTCGAGCTTGGGTCGTATCTGCAACCGGGACAACAAATCACGCGGATCGTCGGCGAGGACGTCTGGATCATCGCCAATTTCAAGGAAACGGAAATCGATGGCATGAAACAGGGACAGCACGTTGATATTGAAATCGATGCCTATAAAGGGCACGATTTTAAAGGAACGGTAGAATCCATTCAATCCGGCACCGGTGCGCGCTATTCCCTGTTCCCGCCGGAAAATGCCACCGGCAATTTTGTAAAAATCGTTCAGCGTGTCCCCGTTAAAATTACATTCGATCAGCAACCGGATGAATCCTTGCACATCGGTCCCGGCATGTCGGCCGTTCCCACCGTTCATGTAAAATGAATGCCTTTCGCACCATAGACGGTGAAAAACATTTCAACCCCTGGCTGGTCGCCGTGGTGGTCTCTCTTGCTACATTTATGGAGGTTTTGGATACCACGATCACGAACGTATCGCTGTCCCACATTGCAGGAACGCTTGCTGCAACGACCGAAGAAGGGACGTGGGTCCTGACATCCTATCTTGTCGCCAACGGCATCATCCTTCCCCTATCCGGCTGGCTTTCCAATGTGATGGGCCGTAAACGGTTTTTCCTTTTATGCATCGGCAGTTTTACCTTTGCCTCCTTTATGTGCGGAATTGCAGAATCCCTCCCCATGCTGATTGTCTTCCGTCTTTTGCAAGGACTGGCTGGAGGTGGGCTACAACCCACGCAGCAAGCCATCATTATGGATTCCTTCCCCCCTGAAAAACGCGGCGCCGTGTTTGGCATTACCGGCATCACATTAATCGTTGCACCCATTCTTGGCCCGACACTCGGCGGCCTGATTACAGATAATTTCAGCTGGCGGTGGATTTTCTACATCAACATCCCTATTGGAATTTTGGCCTTTTTTCTGGTCAGCCTGACTGTCCGCGATCCCGATCATGCGAGGGCACGTGGCGTAGGAAAAGTTGATTATATTGGTCTGTCTCTTGTGGCCCTTGGGCTCGGTGCCTTGCAAATCGTGCTGGATAAAGGACAGCAGGACGACTGGTTTTCTAGCGGATTCATCGTTTTCTTTGCGCTGACGGCGGCACTGGGGCTGGGCTTTTCCATCCTCTGGCTGATCGGCCGTAAAGACCCGATCGTGGATTTAAGCCTTTTCAGGGAACGGAGTTTTGCCATCGGCAGCGTCCTTATTTTTATTACAGGCTTTGTGCTGTACAGCTCCAGTGCCCTGCTCCCCATTCTTGTCCAGACACATTACGGATATGATGCCACCCTTGCGGGGCTCGTGCTTTCACCGGGGGCTGTTTGCGTTTTGTTTTTGATGCCTGTTTCCGGAAAGCTGGTTTCAAAAATTCCTTCCCGCTATATGGTCCTGTTCGGTTTCTTTTGCTGCTGGCTGGGCTGCTTTCTTTCTTCGACGCATATCAATCCTGACCTCGACTATAAAAGTTTTGTCTGGTTACGCGCCATTCAGATGCTGGGCCTGCCCTTCCTTTTTATCCCGATCAGCACACTGGCCTTTATGAACGTGCCCAAGGAAAAAAGCACACGGGCCTCTTCGCTTTTTTCCCTGATGCGCAATCTGGGCGGAAGCGTAGGAATCGCTATCGTTACCACACTGGTCGCGCGCGGATCACAACAGCATCAGGCTTTTCTGACCGGACGACTTCAGACTGGCAACTTTGTTTATGACGAAAAGATCCAGATCTTAACACAGGCCGGTATCGCCGGTGGATTGCCGCCCGCAGAAGCCTCCTCCATGGCAACCGGCACCGTTTACCGGATGCTGTTGGAACAATCTTCGCTTTACGCCTATGCGGATACGTTTTTTGTGCTCTCCCTGATCGTGGCGGGGGCGATGGCATTTGCCCTGCTTCTTCCCATCAACAAACCCGCCGCAAAAGCTGGCGGAAATGCCAGAGGGCATTAAAGCGATTTCGAAGGAAGATTTTTAAATGGTGGGCAGTACAGGGATTGAACCTGTGACCCCTACCGTGTCGAGGTAGTGCTCTACCGCTGAGCTAACTGCCCTTTGAGGGTATACGGTATTCGGTTTCCTTGGTTGCGGGAAGAGGATTTGAACCTCTGACCTTCAGGTTATGAGCCTGACGAGCTACCGGGCTGCTCCATCCCGCGACAAGGGAATTTAATCGGTGTGCGTTTATACCCCCTTCGCCCCCCGAAAAGCAAGCCCCCAAATGTGGAATAAATCCTTAAAAATACGGGATTTTTCAAATTTTATGCGCCAATGAAGGCCCGAAAAGACGTCTTAAGCGGCCTTGCCCTGCGCCTTGTACCGTTCGGCCCCTTCGAGCACCAGTTCCCTGGACTTGGCGGCATCGCCCCATCCTTTCAGCTTAACCCATTTGTTCTTTTCCAAATCCTTGTAATGGGCGAAGAAATGCTCGATTTGCTCCCGCAGAATCGGACGGATATCGGTATAATCCTCGACATTGTCGTGGTAGGGGTGCAAACGGGCGGACGGAACGGCGATAATTTTTTCATCCATCCCTTTGTCATCTTCCATCAGCAGGACGCCAACCGGCCGCGCTGCAATCACGGCACCGGGCATCACGGGCGTACTGCCCAGAACCAGAACGTCTACGGGATCGCCATCCTCGGACAGCGTATGGGGGATAAATCCGTAATTACCGGGGTAATACATAGCCGTGTGTAAAAACCGGTCCACGAACATCATGCCGGACTCTTTGTCCAGTTCATATTTTACAGGGTCGCCACCACGGGGATTCTCGATAATGACATTGATTTCCTCGGGCAGGTTTCTACCGCTGCTGACCATCGCCAAAGACATGATTTACCTCTTATTTCTTAATTTCCTAAAAACGGGGGAACTATACGGATTTAGAAGGATTTTGCCAGCTTTTTTTGCATTGCGGGAATGGACGTTTTTAAAGGCTCGGCTATACTCCCCTCTTTATGAAAGCACCCTTTGGCGGATCTTCCGGCAACCTTCACGTGGACCATCGTTATGGCCTCGCCCTCCAGCTTGTGGAATGGGGGGATTTGCAAGCTGCCGCAGATTTGCTGACCGACACGCTTCCCCTCGCCCCTCTATGGCCCCCGATCCATTTTTATCTTGGGGATGTGTGTCGCCGCCTTGGCCTTAGCGAAGATTCAGAAAAACATTTCGTGAACTATCTTGCCCTAGACCCCGAAGACATTATGGGCGCAGGAATAAAACTTTCCCTTATGGGATGTTATGATCCGCAACAAGCCATGAGCCGGACCTATGTGACATCTTTGTTCGATCAATACGCACCGCATTTTGAATCATCGCTGGTACAAAAGCTGGATTACCACACGCCGGATATCATGGCCGCCTTTTTGCCAAAAGAAAGATATGGCCGCGTTCTCGATCTTGGCTGCGGCACAGGTCTGATGGGTGCTGCGATCAAAGGACGTTTTGAAGAACTAAACGGCATAGATGTTTCAGCGCGCATGATTGCACAGGCAAAACTCAAAGGGCTCTATAATATGTTGATGGTTGCCGACATCGAGGAACATTTGTCCGCTACCCTTGATATGTACGATCTTGTCACGGCCGCCGATGTTTTCGTATATGCCGGCGCGCTGGAAAAAATATTCATTGCTGTCTCTTCACACCTCAACCCCGGCGGGCAGTTTATCATGAGCGTGCAGAATACTGATACGGACGGCTGGGTTCTGGGCGATGATCACCGCTATGCACACTCCTTTTCTTATGTTGAACGATGCGCACACGGTGCCGGTATGATCGCCCGCGGGTCGGAAAAAACGCATATCAGACTGGACGCGGGAAAACCCGTGGCCGGTAAAATCGTCCTTTGTGAAAAACCCTGACGAATAGACAGCCCGCAGGGACAAACGACCGCCTTGCAAAAGATTTTTGGTTGGCAGGGCCGGAGCTGCCGCTTATACTGAATACATTTGTATTGCAATTTATTAGGAAAAATAAATTTATTCTTATGTATTCAATGGGAAAACTGGTCAAACCGGAAAACGCGCTCAAGAAGAAAGTCGGCACCGGCGGCTTCAATGAAACGGATCTTGTCCGTGCGCAGCAAGGGATCGATAACAACAAAATCGATTTCCGTCCCTTGGGTTTTGATCTTTTAAAAGAGCTGAGCGTTGCCATAGCAGAGGTAGAGAAAGGTCCCTATGCCAACAAAAGCGATGAAGAAAAATTCAGCGTACTGATGTACCCCTTGATGCAGTTGAAATCCCAAGGGGGCCTGTTTCAATACCCGCTGGTTTCCACCATCAGTCACGTTACGCTGGACTTCCTGGAAAATATCAAATCGGTTGATGCCGATGTCATCGCCATCGTTGCCGCCTACCAAAAATCCGTTCAGGCCATCCTGATACTGGAAATGAAAAACGATACGCATCCGGTAGGAAAGCAGCTTTTGGAAGAAATGCGCAGTGTCTTCGCCCGCTACCGGAAATCACGCGGTATGGGGGGTTAGAAAGATGGCTTACGACTTCAAATACGTCAAAGTTTTGGTCGTGGAAAGCTCCGTCCCTATGTTCCAGCTTGTCAAAGGCGTTTTAAATCTTTTGACCGTGCCGGAAAAAAACATATTTGCCGCTTATTCCCCGGAAGAAGCCTTTGCCGCGTTTCAACAGGAACGGCATGACCTTATCCTTGTGGACTGGCTACAAAACCCCGATCGCGGAATCCACCTGACAAAAATCGTCCGACGCCATAAAAACACACCCAACGCGTTTGTCCCCATCATCATGACGGCCGGGTCCGGGCATTTATCCCGCGTGATCAAGGCGCGCGACGCCGGCATTACCGAATATCTGGTCAAACCGTTTTCGGCAAAATCACTGGCCGACCGGTTGATTCGTGTTGTCGAAAAGCCGCGTGAATTCGCCATTTGCCCAACCTATGTGGGGCCGGACCGCCGGGTGCGTCAAATCGATTTCGATGGAAACGATCGGCGGAACGGACCGCCCAAAAAGGGATAGAGCCGCTTACGCGAACGGCCTATGCCAGATGGAGATTCCATCCAGAAAACGCCGGCAACACCTCTTCTTCATGCACACGCGATGATGGTACTACACCACCAAGAAGCGTTTCCCGATCACCGTATCTATAAGCCTGCGCATTTTCTTTTAACTGTGCCGCATCGCCATTGTACCAGTAATTTGCCATGACACGCAGTCCTTGGTCTTTTGTATCCGCATCAAAGCGTATGGTCACAGGCACCGCGCCATTCCCCATGTGGAAATCTTGCACTCTGGGCATTCCCGGTTTCTGGCACATGTAATCATAAACAATTTCACGTTTGCGAAATTCATGTGCCGATGAAAATTCTTCTATCAACGCGGGAGAAAGCCCATGTTCGGGATGTGTCAACTCACGCATCGGCGAAAGCGTTGAAAGAACAGCACCCGGATAGGTTTCAACCAAATGGGGATGCATATTTCTGATCAGCAATGGCCCCATACCGCCGACCTTCGTCATGTTGGAAATCGAATAAAAAATCATGGATTTTGGCGCCTGGTATGTTTCTTTAACCTCTGCAACCAAAACATCCCCGACATCCCCGCGTAAATCTTCCGGTGCTTCGATGGGGTTATAATTTTTTTCGACATAAATGGCGGACTGCAATACGGCAGATTCGTCGATCAGACCGAAAACCGTTTTTGTATGATTTGGTCCCCCCAGACGAAACGTATAAAGCTCCTCCATCGAGTTCGCGCCGAACGCATGCACACGATCCTTACCCAAAAGCTGCGCCGTAATCTCTTCGGGTGTATCGCTCGTGATTTCAAAAAAAGCGCAAGGATGCGCGGGATGCTCCGCCGTGTTGGCCGCTGCATGCTCAAGTATCGTTTTTATATCCAAGAAAACACCTCTTTTTACTGCGCCTTTTATACAAAATTACGGGAAACAAAGGCAATACTTCATTTGATCCCGTTATGAGGCAAAAATATCTCAACAAAAAACCCGCCTGAAAAGGCGGGTCGTTTTTGATGTCTTGTACATCGTGGATAG
>CAYRDI010000033.1:0-22714 GCA_964423095.1 uncultured Micavibrio sp. | reverse complement strand
CAATAATGGCATCTTCGCCCAAGGTTTCGCGGATCATTTGCATGGCGTCTCTCATCGTACTGGCCGTAAAGGACTTTAGCCGCATGGCAGGTTACTCTTCGAATCAACGGGAATTATACGTATTTCCGCAAGATTGTACCAGAGAGGGACAGATGTGCAAGTTATGTCCAAAGGTAAATGTTGCCCATGTTGGTCCACATTTTTTGGGGTGGGGCGGCCCATGCCGATTGTTACAAGCATAAATGTAGAAAAAGCCGAATTTATGTCAAGGCGCGGAAGGTGCGTTCCGCAGATTCGAAGGAAGGCGAAGGGCCGCTTTCCACAAAGGGCTATCCATAACCCGCGAAAGGGCATCGACCGCCCTGACATACTTTTCCGGCAACAGGCGCGGGTTTTTTTCGGTGTCCATCATCCGGTCTATTTCAGTATGAAGACCCGCCGCTTTATCACCCGAATAAAAAGGCAGGAGAGCTTTGCGCAGGTTCGCCTGTGCCAGGGTCATTTCACCATGTCCCAAAAATGTGCGCACCGTCATGTGCATTTTTGGCCGCCATTCATAGAAAGCGATACCAAAAGAATCCAGCGCATCGATCGACATCATAAAAATTCGATTGTTGGGATGATCGTCGGGAATTGGGACTGTGTGCCCCAAAAGCACGCCGTTTCGTTCCGGCAACAGGACGGGATATATCCCGCTTCCATGTTTTTGTTCGAGGAGACGCAACATGGCGAGGGCCGTGGCGTTGTGCGCGCGGAACATGGGGGAAACGGGATCGAGTTTGTATCCGCCGCCGCGTTCTTCCATACGATCATCAATGTGTCCCGTGTTCCATTTGACGGGAAAGGAAAGCGTATGCGTGAAAAGGCCATGGGCGTTGACGGACGCGCTGAAAATATTCAATGCGGTAAAATTTCTTCCTTCGATCGTTTCGCGCGCCGTGCCCATGGCTTTGGTTGTTATGCCATAGCCCGGTGTTATAAGGCCGTCCTGCGTTTGCAACGTGCCGTCACGATGGGTGGAGAGCGGGGAGAGGGCATTTGCAAAGGGCGTGGACAGGCGCAGGAGCTCTTGAGCATGTCGATCCGTGACACGTTCTTGCGAGGCGACATCCCAGAAAAGGGAGGTAATATCCCGCCCGTCCTGTCCACCCATGATAATGGATTCATTGGTCGTCAGGCCGCCAAGCCCGCGCAAGTTTATAAACCCCGTGCCCATGCGGGGATGTTACTAAAAACAGGTGTCTTGGCGCAAATCTCCACGTTCCAAGCAATATCGCATGGGCATGTGTTAATAGTGATCCGGGAAAAGTGCTTTCAAGATCATATTGATAACGCTGAGGACAATCGCCCCGAAAAACGCTGGAATGAACCCCGCGATCACAAAGCCGGGCACGAACTGCGCCGCCACCAAGAGCATCACCCCGTTGATGATGAGCCAGACAAGGCCGAGCGTCATGACCGTCAAGGGGAAGGTCATGATTTTCAAGACAAGGCCGAGCGTGGCATTCACAAGGCCGATCACCACGGCGGCGATCAACGCGGCGCGTAAATTTGCCACCATAAAACCGGGAACGACTTGCGAGACGAGCCAGACAGCAACGGCGGATAAAAACCAGTGAACGAGTATTTTCATGAACGGTTTCCTTTAACCTAAACCTGTCCCAGCGTGCGGATACGCGCTTTGGGGTGGATTTCGTTTTGCGACATAACCGTGGTGGATGGGCGGAAGCGTTCAATGACCGAACGCACGAACGGACGGATGGACGGCGAGGTGAGCAGCACGGGCGTTTCGCCCACCGCCAGATATTTTTCATACCCTTCGCGCACGGCGGTAATAAAGCTCTGCAACTGCGTGGGGGCCATGGCGAGTTGGCGGTCTTCGCCATCGCCGAGCAGGCTTTCCGCAAACGCCTGTTCCCATTCGGGGGAAAGCGTAAGTAGAGGTACGAACCCTTGGGCATTCGTGTTGGAATCACAAATCTGCCGCGCGAGGCGGGAGCGCACATGTTCGGTGATATAGGCGATGTTTTTGGTGTAAACGGTCGCCTCCGCAATCCCCTCTAATATCGTGGGAAGGTCGCGTACGGACACGCGTTCGGAGACGAGATTTTGCAATATGCGCTGTAACCCGCCCACCGTCATGTGGCTCGGAATAACATCGGAGACGAGCTTTTGGTATTCCTTGGGCAGTTCATCCAGCAGCTTTTGCGTTTCGGCATAGGATAGCAGATCGGACATGTTGTCCTTGACGATTTCGGTGATGTGCGTGGTGATAACGGTCGGCGCATCGACCACCGTGTACCCTTTGAAATGCGCTTCTTCACGGTATTGTTCGTCAATCCACATAGCGGGCAGGCCGAAGGTGGGTTCCACCGTGCTTTCACCGGGCAGGGTGATGGGCGCGCCGGTCGGGTCCATTGCCATCAACATCCCCGCACGCACGTCACCACGGCCGGATTCGATTTCCTTGATCTTCACGACATACGCATTGGCGGGGAGTTGTAAGTTATCCTGAATCCGTACGGCGGGAAGAACGTATCCCATATCTTCGGCAAGCTGGCGGCGCAGGCCTTTGATCTGGTCGGTCAGTTTGTTGCCGCCTTCGCCCTGTACCAGATTGAGAAGACCATAGCCGAGTTCAAGGCGGATAATGTCCATGGCAAGGGCCTTGGAGATCGGTTCTTCCGCAGGACGCGCGCCGGGCGACCCCGGAGCGGGCAGGGCTTTGGCCTGTTCCTTCGCTTCTTTTTCGGCCTCCTGACGTTTCCACGACACATAGGAAATGCCGCCGAACACTGCGCCCATGAACGCAAACGGCGCGAACGGAATAGAGGGCACCAGCGCGACGACGAACATCAGGGAGGCCGTCATCGCCATCGCTTTTGGGTGGCGCTGGAATTGATCGATCAACGCCTTGTCCGCCGTGCCTTCGACGCCGGCCTTGGACACCAGAAGACCCGCCGAAATGGAAACGATCAGCGCGGGGATTTGCGAAACCAGTCCTTCCCCGATGGTCAGAACGGTGTAGGTGGAGGCGGCATCGCCGATCGGCATGTCTTCTTGCACCGTGCCGATCACGATTCCGCCGATGATGTTGATGAATACGATCAGCAGGGCGGCGATGGCATCGCCGCGCACGAATTTCGCCGCGCCGTCCATGGCCCCGAAGAAATTGCTTTCCTGTTCCAGATCGCGGCGGCGTTGTTTGGCTTCGTCTTCGGTGATCAGGCCCGACGACAGATCGGAATCGATCGCCATTTGCTTGCCGGGCATGGCATCCAGGCTGAACCGTGCCGCGACTTCGGCGATCCTTCCCGAACCCTTGGTAATCACCACGAAGTTGATGATGATCAGGATGGCAAAGATAATACCGCCGACGATGTAGTTGCCGGAAATGATCAGGCCGCCGAACGCCTGAATGATATGTCCCGCCGAATCCGTCCCTTCATGACCGTGGGAAAGAATAAGCCGCGTCGCCGCGATGTTAAGGCCGAGCCGGAGCGCGGTGGAAATCAGCAACACGGTGGGGAAGGTTGAAAATTCCAAAGGCCGCCCGATGGCGAGCACGAGCATCAGAATAAACACCGAAAACAGAATCGACATCGCCAGCCCCAGGTCCAAAAGGAATGTGGGAATGGGAATCAACATAAAGGTCAGGATGGTCACAAGGCCGATGGCCAGGGCCGTATCGCCGCGCAAAATCCCGCCCAGTGCGCCTTTGGCGGCACGGGATCCGGAAGAGGGGTTTGCGGGTACGGCGGGCGTCGGTTGGGCCATGAATTCGTGAACGGATAGGTCGGTTGGGGCAGTCTTTCTATATATTAATGTGTCGGGGCGCGGATTGTATAGGGTTTTCTAAGCGCATGATTTTCTGGGGGTTTTTTGCGCTGCGCCTATGATTGCCGCCGGTTCGGACATACAATAGGGCAAAGATTTCTTGCGCAAAGGCGGAAATTGCCGTAATTATAGAAAATAAATTTTAAGGGGCGTAATCATGAAAAATTACCGTTTTGTCAGCTTTGCCGCCATTTTGTTGCTGGGTGCCTGCAGCCATTACAGCGAGGAGCTGTCTTCACTGGATTCCGATATGAAGGCCGCACCCCAGACCTTTGCGTATAACGCCGCCGTGACTCCGCAGGACATTGCGCCCGCTGCCGGAGCCGCAGGGGAGAGCTTCACACAATATCTAGCCCGTGATTATTACCAACTGGCAAAATACGAAAACGACAAGGCGTTTGATTACAAAGCCGCCAAATTGTTCACGCAAAAAGCCATGGATGCCGCGAAGGGCACTGTGCCTGCGCCGACCACCGTTTCATCCTATGATATTCCCGATAATCTGAAACCATCGCTGGACGCGGCGCAGCGCGATCTGACCGCCGCCCTGAAAGACCAAAACACGCCGGAAAATGCGGCCGCGCTCGCCAATGCGCAAACGCAGTATGAATGCTGGCTCGACCGCGCCGAAGAAGCGACGGATGCCAATCATTATGCGGGATGCCAGTCGGCGTTCGAAGGGGCGATGGCGACGCTTGTTTCACCCGCGTCCGGAAGTCCCGCATATAGCATCGCCTTTTCGCAAAACAGTGCCGAGATTGTTCCCAAGGACACTGATACAATCGCGCTTGTCGCCGCCTTTATGAAGGATCCGGCCCATGCTGGCTATCGTGCAAACCTCGTGGGTTATTCTGCGGCAAACACAAGCGGAGAATATTCCATGAAATTATTGACCGAGCGCATGGATTCCGTCCGCAATGCATTGGTCAAACAGGGCATCGATACGGCAAGGCTGAGTCCGATGATGTCGCCAGCCGTGTCCGATGGTCCGGGAAGAGTTGAAATTATGCTCCTGAACGATCCAGTCGCGATGAACTCTCCCCCCGCGTTGGCAACACAGGTGGAGCCGCCGATTCAAAATTCTGGACAAACACCCGCGGAAATTACGCCTTCCAACGACATAAAAACGAATTAAAAATTCAGAGGAGAAGTCATGAAAAAGGCATCCGTAAGGGTGCTTTTTTCGTTTCGTGCCTTTAGACTTTGACTCACAAAGGGGCTTTTTTCCATGCGTTTTTCAAAAATTTTTGTGATCTTGTCGGTGCTGTTTCTTCCCGCGTGTGAACACGTATCCGCCAACGTCACCGCAGAAGATGAAACACAGACGATTGTGTTGCCCGCCGCCTATGCCGCGCAATTCAAACATGATTCCAACGGGGGATACACAACCCCGATGGGCGTTCATGTGCCGCCGCCATCATCGGAGGCCGCGGCATCATTTAATGCATCGCTGGATTATCTGGAATATTTGATGGCCAAGCGGATCGCCGAACAAAAGGCCGCCGAAGAGGTGCAAGTGCAGCAGCAAGCCTCCCTCTATTAAGAAAGGGTGTATTAAGTTTAGATCAGCCGCCAACAGCAGGCGGGATTTCAACGCCTTCGTCTTTGTACTGGGAAAGTTTGTTCCGCAAGGTGCGGATGGAAATGCCCAGAATGTTGGCCGCATGGGTGCGGTTGCCCAGACAATGGCCCAGCGTGTCGATAATCATATCCCGTTCGACATCGGCAATCGTCCGGCCCACAAGCGATTCCACGCCGCCCGGATTTTTGATGGAAATCACCGTTGCAGATTGGTGGCCCGCGCTGCCGACACCGGCGGGGTCAGGCGCACGCATGGACGTGGTGCCCGAAGCGGCCGCAGAGGCGAATTCGCTGTCCTGCAAATGAATGGCATCGGATTCCAGTTCGTTTTCGATGCTGATCAAAATCGCGCGGTGCATGGTGTTTTCGAGCTCTCGGATGTTGCCGCGCCATGTATAGGCTTGCAGTTTTTTCTGCGCATCCTTTGCGATCTTCTTTTTTTCGACGCCGTTGGCTTCGGCATATTTGTCAGCAAAAAATTGCGCCAGCGGCACGACATCGTTCGGGCGGTCCCGCAGGGCGGGGAGCTTCATCGGCACCACATTCAAACGGAAATACAAATCTTCGCGGAATTCGCCTTTTTTAATGGAGTCTTCCAGATTGCGGTTGGATGTGGCCAGAATGCGCACATTGACCTTCACGGCGTCATTCGAACCGATGCGCGTGATTTCTTTTTCCTGCAAGGCACGCAGCAGCTTTGCCTGTAACAACGGATGCATTTCCGAGACTTCGTCGAGCAGCAATGTTCCGCCATTCGCTTCTTCAAATTTGCCGATGCGCCGTGCGGCCGCACCCGTGAACGCGCCTTTTTCATGGCCGAAGAGTTCTGATTCCAGAAGGTTTTCAGGAATCGCCGCACAGTTGACGGCGATGAAGGGGCCATCCTTGCGTTTGGATTTTTTGTGCATGTAGCGCGACATGACTTCTTTCCCCGTGCCGGATTCTCCGGTGATGAGGACGGTGGCTTCGGACGGCGCGATTTTATCGGCGAGTTTGAGCACGTTTTTCATGACATCGTCATGCGCGATCATCGTGTTGTCTTCTTGTGTGACCGCTTCCAGCACCGCGGCAATCAATTCCGCATCCGGGGGCAGGGGCACGTATTCTTTTGCGCCATCCTCGATGGCCTTTACGGCAATGCGCGTATCAGACCCGATACCGCATGCGACGACTGGAACGGCGATCCGGTTTTCTTCCAATGCCTTGACGAACGGGCCGATCTTTTGTTTGACATCGCACATTACGACATCCGCGCCCTTGCCGTTCAACAGCGCGCCGATCGCTTCTTCGGTGTCTTCGCAGTGGATGACCTTGGCACCTTTTTGCAGCGCGATTTTTCCCGCCACGCTGATATAGCCTTCTAACATTCCAACGATCATCAAACGCATTTTTATATTTTCCCGGATATTCATCCCCGCAGAACGCGGGGAGACGATAATAATTTTATGTTCTAGCTACGGTCAGATTTCACAATCTCGGTCATCGTCACGCCGAGCTTGTCTTCGACCACCACAACCTCGCCGCGCGCGACAAGACGGTTGTTCACGTAGATGTCGATGGCTTCACCGACTTTCCGGTCGAGTTCCACAACGGCACCCCGGCCGAGTTTCAAAAGCTGGCTGACCTGCATGGTCGAGCGGCCCAGCACCGCCGAAATCTGCACCGGAATTTCATAGATGGCCGTGACATCGCCGGCCATGGCTTCGCCAACGGGCCATTCGCGTTCGGCTTCCCGCGCGCCTTCGGCTTCGTTTATTTCGTTGAAGGACATGTCCTTGTTCTGGCTGTCATCACTCATCGTTCTTCTCCGCGCCTGACGGCGATTCGTTTGTCTCTTTTAATAATACATCACTTGGGGCCGGTTCACTATTGTCTATATCCAGCGAGACGGGAACCTCTTCCCCCAGTATTTTTTCGATATTCCGGCGGATATCCGCGGCGGCCCGCCGGGAATCGCGGATGGCGCCGCCATCGCTCCATTCCAGCGCGCAATCCCCTTGCGCCAGCGTATCGTCCTCGATCACCCGCCAGAGCACTTCGTCATGTTCGTCGGAGCGGATGCGGGAGATCAGGGCTTCTATCTCCCCCCGCGTGCCGGGCACAACCCTGATGGCAATTTCCTTGGTTTTTCTGTGTGATACCAGCGTTTTTTCAATCGCTCTATGAACTTCTTCCGGCCCAAGTTTTTCATTCAACACCGGGAAGAGCCGGTCCAGAGCCTCAATGGTCAGGCGCAACGCCTCTTTTTCAAAAATGCTTTCCCGCACCGTTTCGGCGGCAAAAAGATGGGAAAAACCCTGCGCGATTTTGTCGAGCGACGCGGCGATAAACTGTTCGCGGGATTCGCGTTGTTCCGTCTGGCCCTGCACGCGTCCCTGTTCGAACGATACATCCTTGGCGGCGGCAAGTTCTTCTTCGCTAAACACAGGGGGCGGGGGCGGCAAATCCTCGACAATCTCCTCCTTCGGCGGTGCGTCGAAGATGTTGACGTCAAAAAGGAATTTTCGTTCGTTGTTGCCCACGTTTCAAACCGGCCCGATCGTACATAGCGATTAATAAATAAGTTCGTCTTCTTCGTTGCCCGATGCGATGGTGATTTCGCCGCGTGCTTCCAGATCCTTGGCCACCGAAACGACGTGCGATTGCGCGTCTTCGACATCTTTGAGCCGGACAGGGCCCATCGCGGCCATATCTTCGCGCATGATTTTTGCGGCCCGTTCGGACATGTTGGAAAAGAACAGGTCGCGCAAGGTTTCGGTCGCGCCCTTGAGCGCGGTGGGTAGTTTGTCCTTGTCGGCGGCGCGGATAACGGCCTGAATCCCCGCGGGCGGAACTTTTTGCAAATCTTCGAAGGTGAACATCAGCGAGCGTATTTTTTCCGCCGATTCCGGTACGGTTTTTTCCAGCGCTTCCATAAATTTGCTTTCGGCCGCGCGGTCGAGATTGTTAAAAATTTCGGCCATGTGTTCGTGGGAATCGCGGCGTTGCGTGCGCGCAAGGTTCGACATGAATTCCTGCCGCAGCGTTTTTTCAACGTCTTCGAGCACGTCTTTTTGCACGGCTTCCATCCGGAGCATGCGGTGGATGACCTCCATCGCAAAACTTTCAGGGAGCAGGGCGAGGACCTTTCCTGCATGGTCGGTGGCGATTTTGGTCATCACGACGGCCACGGTTTGCGGATATTCTTTTTGCAGGAAGTTCGCGAGGATTTCCTCGTTTACGTTGGCGAGCTTTTCCCACATCGTACGGCCGGCAGGACCACGGATTTCCTCCATGATCGTATCGATCTTGTCCTTGCTCATCCCGGCTTTGGCCAGAAGACGTTCGGTGGATTCCTGCGTTCCGACGAGGGCGCCAGA
The DNA here is from genome assembly GCA_964423095.1 of uncultured Micavibrio sp. Lineage (GTDB taxonomy): Bacteria > Pseudomonadota > Alphaproteobacteria > Micavibrionales > Micavibrionaceae > Micavibrio_A. The sequence continues at coordinate 13,937 of CAYRDI010000033.1, read as the reverse complement.
GGAGCTCATCTGTTCCGCAAAATCGACGAACAGGCGTTCAACGACGTTGGCATTGACCTTCCCCAGTGTTGCCATCGTCTGGGAAAGTTCGAGGATTTCCTCGTCATCCATATGTTCGAAAATCTTGGCGGTATAATCTTCGCCGAGCGCGAGCATGAAGATGGCGGCTTTTTCCACCCCGTTCAATGTTCTGTAATCTTCCCTGACGCGCATCGCCATGGCGCTTAACCCCTTTTACTTTTTAATCCTGTGTCATCCAGCTGCGGATCACAGACACGGTTTCGGCCGGATAGGCGTCTACGATGTCTTCGACCTTTTTCACGGAGGATGCTTTGACTTTCCCTTCGACTTTTTGCACGTCGATCATGCTGTTTTCTTCTTCTTCCAGATTGGCCGGCTCAAACTCCTGCGACGGGCCCTCCAGCGCGGGCGGGCGGGGGCCGGCGGCGAGCAGATCTGCTTCCGTGTCTTCATCCATGCCGGTGCCGCCCTCGCTGGCCAGCAGGCGTCCCACCATCGGTTGAAGCACGAGCAGGATCACAAGAATGATCATGATGGCGATGGTCAAGACTTCGGCAACATCCAGCAGTTTGTTTTTATCGAACCCGAAGAGGGTGTTGTCGGGAGCGTCTTCGGAAACATCAATGTCGGCGAATTGCATGTTGACGACTTCGAGCGTGTCGCCGCGCTTTTCATCATAGCCGATGGCGGATTTGACCAGCGATTTGATTTGTTCCAGTTCCTGTTCGCTGCGCGGTTGATAGGTCTTTTCGCCCTTGTCATCGGCCTTATAGGTACCGTCAATCAGAACTGCCACAGACAGGCGTTTGATTTCACCGGCTTCGCGTACCGTGTTGCGAACGGTTTTGCCGATTTCATAGTTCGTTGTTTCTTCGGTGCGGTTGGAATTGGATGTAGGGCCTGTTCCGTTCAGCACATTGGAATCCACACCGGGCAGATTGTTTTGTACGGAGACGTTTTCTTCACCGGGTTCGGATTCCTTCGCGTTCTCTTCCACCGTTTGGGTGGAGCGGGCGACCTGTTGTTCCGGGTTGTAAAGTTCTTCATTCGTTTGGACGCGGTCGAAATTCAATTCTGCCGTCACGCTGGCGCGGACTTTGCCGTACCCCACCGTGCGACCCACGAGGTCTTCGATGGTTTGCGTTAAGCGTTGTTCCTGTTTGATCCGCATTTCTTCGGCCTTTTGCGCCGCCTGACTTTCCGAAGCGCCGCCGCCGCGCGCCAGAAGATTGCCGTTTTGATCCACGATAGCAACCTGTTCCGCCTTTAATTCCGGTACGGCCGAGGCGATCAACGATTGGATCGCGGCCACCTGTTCGGATTCCAGATGTTTGCCGGGACGAAGGCCGATGGCCACACTAGCGGAAGAAGGGCGGTTTTCACGAGAGAACAATTCCCGTTCCGGCAGAACCAGGTGAACCCGCGCGCTGCGCACCGGATCAAGCGAGGAAATGGTGCGGGCCAGTTCACCTTCGAGCGCACGCAATTGATTGATGTTCTGTACGGCGTTCGTTGTGCCAAACCCCGTTTGTTTGTCAAACAATTCATAGCCCATCGAACCGCCGTTGGGTAGGCCTGCTTCGGCCAGCAACATCCGCGCGCGGCCGACATCGGTATCCGATACCATCACGCGTTGGCCATCCGCCGAAACTTCGTAAGGGATTTTGACCTCTTCGAGTTTGGCGGCAATCGCGCCGGAATCCATCGAGGAAAGATCGCTATAAAGCAGTTTCATTTCCGGCGTTGAAACCCGGAGAGAAACAAACACGAAGAAAATCATCAGGCCCAGAAGAACGGCGCTCATGATCGCCAGTCGTGCCGGGCCGAGTTGTTTCAATGTTTCCAGAAAGCTATTCACGCGCGTAACCTATCCATCCCGTTGACAATGGTTGCCATCCACACCACAAGAAACCCCCGAGAGGCGGAGGCAGGTGCCAGAATGACGCAGACCCCAAAACGATTTGCCCCGAACGCGGCGAATCGCCCAGTCATCCATTAACGATTATAAACGGTTTTCGCGGGATTTTCCATCGCAGATGTTAACGATTCGCGGCCCCTGATCGGGGCCGGCGATGGATAAAGTCGTTTTTTTCCCGTTAGTTGGCGTGTTTGCCGGTTTCGGCCCGCCGATAACGGTTCAAATGGGTGGTGCGCAACGCCCCGGGCCCGTGCCGGTTCAATGCCTGTTTCCAGGATTCCAACTCTTCCGCAGTCAGGGAATAGCGTTGGCAGGCCTGTTCGTCAGACAGCAAGCCATTCTCTATCGCCTTGATAACAGCGAGTTTTCTGGACTTCACCCATCGCTGGGTGTTGGGAGGCGGCAGCATTGTGATTTCCGCACCATGTTCGGTTCTTAAACTAGACATCTCGTACCCATAGAAATTTTTATACGATATGAAAATAGTATCGCCGGATTCCTGTTAATATTCCCCTAATATGAAAAAATAAAACGAGGACGTTTTTGAAAAAAAGCGGGGTTTGGGGAGGGGGAAGGAACCGGTGGACAGGTTTGAGGGGGCTGTTTACTGAAACGGTTCCGCGATCTTCTAATGACCAGGCAAGTATAAAAAGCTTTTACCTGAAAAGATCAAATAATTAACAAATTCTTACTTACAGTAATGGGGTGAATTTGGGGTCTAATTATTTGAAGCAACTTGGAAAAAAGTTTGACTTGGCGCATCGTTTTTGGTACCATGATAGTAGGGTAGTGTGCGGTTTTTTCCGTACACTTGGTAAGGGAAACGTTAGATGATTGAAGCCGTTAATTCAGTCTTGTCGAACGCCTCCTACACGAAAGCGGTCGTTGACCAGCAGAGTGTAGCGGGGTCCTTTGCCGCGAATCCGGATCTGGTGCAAACGGCTTCGGTACAGGCACCGTATATCAGCCTGTATATCAAGGTCGATGTAACGTATGACAAAGCGTTGCTTCAACTGCGCGACCCGGACACGGGTGATGTTGTCCAGCAGATTCCATCGGAAACGCAGCTTGAGGCCTATCGCCGCGCACAACGTGTTGCCGAAAGCCAGTATCAACCATCATCGCAGCGCGCGGAAAGTGCCAGCGTTCCACAACAACACGTAGAACCTGTGCAAACGCAAAGCACGGATAGCGCGCCGGCCGCCAATACGGTTTCCGCCGCAACGATTGCGCCCGCCGTAACGCAAAGCGCGCCGGCACCGGTCGATACATCCGCCTAAAAGAAAAATTTATGCCGATTGGTCCGTCCCGCCGGAAGGCGGATTTTTTATGTCCGGATTTCCGGATGCGGGCAGGGGATTGTTTTTGATTCCATCCATCAATCCGGCCGCAATGTCGCGGTTGATGCTGATCAGAATATCTAGTTTTTTCTTATCCGGTGTGGCCAGAATTTCCAGTTCCCGTTTGAAAACGAATTTCGCAAGGTTGTAGATGTTGTTGCGCAATTCAACGGGACGCGTGCCTTCGGTGTTTTCCAGCGCCGTATCGTAAAACAGCATCCAGATATTCCGGTTGTATTTCAGTGTTTCTTCCAGAATTTCGGGCGTCATGCCATCCCAGTTTTTTTGCAGGTCTTGCATAAACTGTGCGGATTTCAAAAGCACGCGTGCCTCCGTCTCCCGCGGATCGCTTGCGTTCTTTTGTGCGTTCGTCCCATAGGCACCGGCGGCCGATGCGTAGGGGTTGTTATGCGGCTGGTTGGGTTTTCCCGGTGGCATGATCCACAAGCTCCTCTTCCAGTTTGATGAGTTCACGCGCATCGCGCATGGCTTTGTAATACGCGCCCTGAATAATTTTTTCGTTGATGGACAGGAATACGAAGGAGAGCGTTGGCGCGGCTTCCTGTATTTCACGGATCAACGAAAAATATCGGGCGAAATATTCGCCTGGGTTTGATGCCATATACATGCATTGAATGAGGAAATAAACTTTTTTGCACGGCGTGTTGGCTTCTTCTTCCTTCATCACGTCTTTTTCCCGCAGGATGGGGGAATCGCCGGAAATGTGAAGGCGCGTGCGTTGCGCGTCATTGGTGATGACGGCTGTGCCAATCAGAATTTTTTCGCCGGGTTTTAAATCGATGACCAGTGCCATGCGGACTTCTTCCTTTCTTCGGTCGCAACGCGTGATGCCCACGCGCATCAGGACTTCTTCCCGATATAATAATCCTAACACAACGGGATGACCAAAACATTAATATTCGTATGACATAAAACGATTTTTGGGCGGGGCGGGGGTGCGCGGGCGAAGCGGGAAACGCAAGCCAAAAGAAAAACCGGCGGATTCTTCCGCCGCCCGTTGCGCCAGCGACAAACAGGCGACGTGCGAAGCACAAGCCAAAAGAAAAACCGGCGGATTCTTCCGCCGGTTTTTTGTTTAATCCATCTGCCGCCCCTCTGTGGCGGGGTTCCAATCTTCTGATTAGAACAACCGCAGAACGGACTGTTGAGATTGCGCTGCCAGAGACAGGGCCGTAACACCCAACTGTTGTCTGGTTTGCAGAGCGAGCAGGTTTGCACCTTCCTCGTTGCTGTCGGCATCGGTCAATTGACCGGCACCGGCCTTCAGCGTGTTGATCGTTTCTTGCGTGAACGTCTGACGTGCCTGGATGATCGACAGGTTGTTGGCCAGCGAAGATCCGAAGGAACGAACCGTGTTCAAGGCGGCTTTGGTCAAGCCCGAGAAGGTTTCGACCGCAGAGCTTGAAGAGAAGTTCGCCTTCACCAGACCAAGACCATCTGCCGTAAAGGTTTTGCCGTAGGTCACCAACTTGTTCGTGTTGTCCTCATTAAAGAACGTGGTCAAGTTGTCGCCGTTCAGCAGGTTCACCCCGCGGTATTCTGCGTCTTGAACCAAGTCATTAATCTGTGTACGAACGGTGTTAAAGTCGCTCGCATACTGATCCAATGCTTGGGTACTGGAGTTAAAAGCGATAGATTTTTCAATTAACTGAGCGGAACCAGCCGTTGCAGGAACATCCAGCAGTCCAGTCGGATCGCCCAAGCCTAAATTGAATGTACGGTTGAAGGCCGTGGCCGCTGCCGTGAAAGTCAATTTCACGTTTTGAACAGCATCGGACAACGACGTAATTTTAAGTTGTCCGGTGGTGCTGTCAAACTCAGCCTTAATATAACCATTAACAGCAGCCGTTTGGTTGACCTGGTCAATAACATCCTGGAAAGATGTCGTAGCAGCAAGAGTCACGGCACCGGAAGTTACAGTACCTGATGATGTCTTAACGCTAAAGTTTATCGTGTCGTTTGCCTGAAGTGTGCTCAGGATAGCTGTACCGGATGCGTTGTTATACGTCGCCCCAACAAGCAAGTCCCCAGCTTTTACTACAGCACCCGTGCTTTTATAAAGCGAGGTGGACGAGGCGGTCGTTCCGCCCACGATCGTAGCGTTGACGTAAAGGTTCGCTGCTGCGCCCCGTACCTCTGTCGTGAAGTATTTGCCGATTCCAAGGGCGTCATAACCAGGCTGACCAAGACCAGTACCAGCTACTAGAGCCGCACCGTCCCCGATTTTGAAGGCACGGCCATCTTTCGATTGAATGCTTAGATAGCCCGTTGTGCTATCAATGCTTGCAGTGATCTCGCTATTTGAGTTGTTTGCAAAGTTTGCTGTAATTTTTGCAGCCAGCGTATTTGCAGAGTCCCCAGCTGTAATTGTAACGGTTTGGGTAACGGCCGCACCAGCATCATTCGTAGTGGAAATGTTGAGAATATCGCCTGCGGCAATACCCCCCGTACCAACAAGGTTGGTGATGTTACGAAGGTCCACGTTCCCGACGATACGGGCGGAGCCATCGGAGGCGGCCAGTTCGTCACGCGCAGAAGACACGATGGAGTCCGCCTGTTCAACCAGAGCCGTCAGGGCGGTCACGCCTTTGTCGGCTTCCGTAATCGTCTGGATCGACTGACCGATACCGTCCAGAAGACGGGTCAGGTCCGACGCGCGGTTGCTCAGGGACTGTGCCGTGAAGAAGCTCTGCGGGTTATCGAGAGCAGAGTTCACCTTTTTACCGGTTGCAAGGCGCAACTGTGTAATGTCGATAGAACGCTGCGTGTTTTGAAGAGTGAGAAGGTTGGAACGCAGTGCTGCGCCCAATACGACGTCGTTGCTAGCCATAATAAAAATCCTTTCCTAGGGTTGCTTTTTTGGCTTATGTATTGCGCCCCATACTGGGATGCATTTTCAATACTATATCATAAATACTAACGGAGTGTTAATGCCGAAAAAACAAGGAAATGCAGTCTGTTAACCGTATTCCACAAATTTTCTCAATATTTTCATAAAGTTATTTTGAGGGTGTGATTCGGGAAAGTTTTGCACCGCGCCGCGGCGGCCCCCGTTTTTATAAAAAATCCTTCAAAAAAGATCTCCAATGCATTTTTTATGCTTTTACAGACCGTTCTTTCCGAAAGTTCATAAATGCCCTTAAAACTAGAACGCCCCGCTGGGAGCGGGGCGTTGGAAGGCTTATATATATGTATCGGCCTGTTATCTCAGACGGAGGAGGTCTTCGGTCATCTGGTCCACCGTCGTGATGACCTTGGTGTTGGCCGAATAGGCGCGCTGGGAAATGATCAGCTTGGCAAATTCGTCCGCAAGGTCGACGTTGGAAATCTCCAGAGTCGAAGGTTCGATAAAGCCCGCACCGCCGGTTCCGGCTTCGCGCAGGTTTTCCTGTCCCGACAGATCGGTTTCGGAATAGGCGGTACCGGAAACTTCCTGCAACCCGTTTGGGTTGGAGAAGGTGATCAGCGGCAGTTTGTAGAGCTTGGACGACGCACCGTTCGAGAACTGCGCGATCACAAAACCTTCACGGTCAATTTCCACGCCCGTCCGAAGGCCGAGCTCCGCGCCGTTCTGGTCTGCGAACAGAACGGTGAAGTTCCCTGCGAACTGTGAAAACCGTTCGATGTCCACATTGATGTTTTGCAACGCAGACCCGTTGCCCCAGTTGATACCGGACAGTTCGATGTCGATATTGCCGCTGGAATCGTTCAGGGCGTTGATGGTGCCGTTCGGCGTGAAGTTGATCAGGCCCGTGGACATGATGTTGTTGTTCGGGTCGATCGCTTTCACCTGCCACCAGCCGCGCGCGTTGTAGAGCGTATCGCCCGGCAGGTATTGCGGTGCCGGGAAATCGCCGAGGCTGTAGGGCGGGGAATCCGTGGGGTTACCGTTGCTGTAGGTACCGCCCGTCAGGTCATCCGACGCATAGGAGCCGGCCGTCATGCCAAGGCCCGACAGGGCCGTGCCAAGACCGACGTTGGCGATGTCAACGGTTTGTGCCGCGCCGCCGAGGAAGTCATCGCGCTGGAACACCAGTTCCCCATCGTTGCCGAGGAAGGCGGTCACGCCGCCCGCCGCGGTGTTGATGGCGTTGATGACATCGCCGATCGTTTGCACGTCTGTGATACCGGGGATAGCGGCTGCACCGGAATTGTTCACCCGCATGGTCAGGAAGGGAACCCCGTCGGCCCCGATCGTGAATTGATCGAGGTCGGTAATGCCGAGGTCGTTGACAAGGTTTGTTGTCGCGGTGGTGTTGTTGATCACCGATGCGCTTGTCCCTTGCGGGCCGTAGGTTTTGACGAATTCGAACGTCACCGGCTGATCGTTCCCCAGTGAGTCATACATCGTGATCGCGCGGGTGAAATCCGGCGGTGCCGTCGGCGCATTGGCCAGCAGTTTGTCGGGTTCCGCGGAATCCAGGTTCAGCGCGAGTTCCGCATCCGTGGTCGGGCGCGTCAAACCGCCAAGGAAGGCCACGTCCACCGGCACCAGCGAGGTCAAATCGCCCTGGTTGGAGGGCAGGGCACCGTTTTGATCCAGCGGCCAGCCGAACAGATAGAACCCGGCCGTGTTGACCAGAAAGCCTTGCGCGTCTTCGCTGAACTGTCCGTTCCGCGTGTAGAGGTAAGGCGAAAGACCGGAGGAATCACTGTCCCGTTTGATCGCATAAAATCCGTTGCCCGAAATGGATGTATCGGTTGCGGATGACGATTGCTGGATCGGTCCTTGCTGGTTCACACGCTGAATGCGGTTTACCGAAACCGTACCCGGCGAATACCGCGTGGAACGGCCCTCGGTCGTCACCAGAGAGTAGAACGCGGCTTCTGAGCGTTTAAAGCCCACCGTGTTCACGTTGGCGATGTTGTTGGAGATCATGGCCGTTGCCTGCGATTGGGCAGAAAGACCTGAAACTCCGGTATATAATGATCCAAACAAACTCATGGCTGTCTCCTTTTGTAAAACTTCCTATGCTGTGGTTGTGTCCTGCGTTGTGGTGGCAGGGACTGTTGCGTTGATAATCGATGACATCGGCACGGCCCGTTCACCCACAAGAACGTAAATCACACCGTTCTGGGTTTCGATCCCGCGCACGCGGCCCGTCACGGCCGTGGTGTTGTCGATGGCTTCGCCGTCCTGGTCGAGCGCATCGATACGGATGGTGTAGGTGCCGGCATCCGCGGTTAGACCATTCGACATCGCACCGTCCCAGACGATTTTGTTGTTACCGGCTGTTTTGGGGGCATCGGCGGAATAAACAAGATCGCCATCGCTGTTATAGATGTTGACCTTCGCGCTGGAGGCCTCGCTGGACAGGGCGTAGTTGATGGTCACGGGTTCCGCACCGTCGTAGTTCATTTCCGAACTGGTGTAGGAAATATCCATGCCCACATAGCCGAGCCCGACGGTGGATGCCGCCGACAATTGCAGGGCCAGAAGGCTGTCCAGCTTTTTGTTGGAATTGATTTGTTGTTCCACCTGCGAGAATTGCACCAATTGGTTTGTGAATTCGGTGGAATCCATCGGCGAAAGCGGGTCCTGGTTTTGCAACTGAATGGTCAGGAGTTGCAAGAAATCCGAGAAGTCGCTGGCCAGCGTGGCAGATTGCTGGGCCGTTGCGGCGGCCTGTGTGGCGACGCCGGTTGTTGTGGTTGCTGCTGCGATGGCTGCATCTGTTGCCATTTTTTACCTCATGCAAAAATGTTGTAACGGACGTGGCCGGTCGAAGGATCGATCTGCCATGTCACACTGGATTGAAGGATTTCGTCCACCGATGCGGCATCCTGCACGCCGGCGTTCCCACCTTGACCAAAATTATTATCGTTGCCGCCCTGACCATTGTTGTTGAAGGCGTTGTCCTGAGCGAGTTCAAAGGTCAGCGCGTTGTTACCCGTTGCATCGAGACCCGCGTGATGCAGGGCGCGTTCCAGCGCATGCGCATCACGGGACAGCATCATGTATGTTTCCGGTTTTTCGATGGTCATGTGGGCTTTGACCTCTTTGTTCTTGTTGATCTCCAGACGGATGCTGAGATTGCCCAGTTCCGGCGGATCGAGCTTGATGTTCATTTTTTGCGTACCGTTGACATCGGCGAACTTCGCAATCTGTGCGGCCACTGTTCCGGTGGCGGGGTGCATCGTCCCGGCGGTCGCGGGCGTGGTGATGATATTGGCTGCCTGTGCCGCCGTGCCGAGCGAAAGACCGGGCGAGGGAACGAGACCGAATTGTTGAAGGATGGCCAGATCGCCATCGCCGTTCGTAAAGCTGAGCGCGGCGGATGCATCATTGTTGTTCGCCGTATTGGCGGCGGCGTTGCTGTTGATCAGGGCCGCCATATGCTCCTTGAAATTGATCGTGCTCTTGGGCGTTTCCACTTTCCCGTGATCGGCCGTAGGAGCGATCTTCAAAGCACCATCGGCTTTTTTATCTTCGCCGCCCACATCCATGGTATTTAGTTTGGCGGCCATATCATCCGTGGGTTCCGCATCATTATCCAGATCAAGATCATCCGGTTTGGTCGAAGACGGGGCCAGAGCTTTGGGCGATTGCAGCGAAGAGGCGGCCACCACGGTATCCTGCGGGGCCGGGGGGACGATGCCGCCAACGCCCGCGATCAGGTCTTCCACCGTAATGTCGCGGCCGAGCTTTTCCTGCAATGCCTGAATTTTATCGCTGGCTTCGGAGATTTCGGAGGGCTTCAGGCCAAAAAGGATCAAAAGCGGCATCGGAATATCTTCGACAGGCGTGTCTTTGGTAATCACGCCGCCGTTTTCAAGTGTGGAAAGGGATGCCTGAAGATTGTCTGATTTGGTTTGCAGCCGTGCCAGGATTTTTGCAAACAGGTCTTCCTTGTCCGCATTCGCTGTTTGGGGCAGCAGGTTTTTCAAATGGTTGATGATGTTGGTGGTGACATCCAACTGTTGCTGGAGCTTTTGTGTGCCTTGTTCATCAGCGGATACAACAAGATTGCCATCGGTATCTTTGGTTTGAGAGGCAAGGGCCACTTGCAGCGCGACAAGGGGGTTTTCTTTCGTGCCGGTTGTATTTGTTTTCGTTGCGGATGACTGCGCATTTTCCGCCTTCGCGCCGAAATCGCCTTCGGTCGCCGCGGCAAGGCGCGCGATGATCAGGTCAAAGAAGTTCATGCCCGCAGGACTGAACACACCGGACGTACTGCCGGACAGCGGCCCTTTGCCTTGCGCGCCGGCGGCGATTTGCGTGGTGGGGATCGAGGTTACATCAGCCATGGAATTCTTCCTGCTTTCCTTATTTTTCTACGCACGTTCATCAAGACCGATCAGGGCCTTGTTGCCTTTTTGCATTTTGCCGGATGCGCCATAGGCGAACTGGGTTTTGCCTTCGGCGGATTTGCGCGCACCGCTCATGATCGTATCCGTCAGGCGTTCGGTGGCGTTTTTCATCCGTTCAATCCAGTAAAGATTGTCTTTGGCGACCTGACCGAAATCGCCCTGCAGGCGTTCCAGCTGGCTTTTCAGTTTGGCATCGGCCTTTTTGATTTCGGAGCCGCGGGACATCAGGTTGGTTACCAGCAATTCGTAACGGCGGGCGACTTCGACCTTTTCATCCTGTAAGTCCATGAAAATATTGCCTTGGCCGGCCTTCAGCGCGTCAATTTCCTTAAGCAAAACATCGCGCAGGGCGGTGATCGCAATAATAGTGTGAAGCAGGGCAACATTGACATCCGCCGGAACGGTATAATGTTTTTCGCGGGGTTCGCTCTTCTTGCTAAACATCGCTGCCTCCTTCTTTGGCCGCTAATTTTCCGGAATTTCCATGCATGTTTTGTGCCAAAGCGGGCTTGTTGGCCGCCGTTTGCATTCTTATCAACTCTTCCTTTACCTGATCGGCGATGCCGAGCCCGCCTGTCGCGGAGAGCTGTTTGCCGTATTCATCCACCAAAAAGCTCTTGAAAACTTCTTCGCCGCGGCCGCCGCCGAAATTTTTATCGACATCGACGGTTTCAAACATCGGTTTGAGCATTTCGGAAAGGAACATCGCTTCAAAGTCCCGCGCGGTTTCTTCGATCTGTTCCATCTTCGCGTCCTTTGGTGCGGCCGGCGTGTCTTTGCCGGTGGCGTTGGAAAGGAGAGCGGGGTTTAATTGTAAAGGGGAAAGGTTCATCGCATCATCCTCACAACGTCGTGATTTCCGCCTGCAAGGCACCGGCGGCCTTGATGGCTTGCAAGATGGTGATCACATCGCGCGGGGCAACGCCAAGACGGTTCAGGCCGGTCACGAGCTCTTCGAGCGTCACACCTGTTTCCATGACGGTGAGTTTTGCATCGGGTGAACTGTTGATTTCCAAATCCGTGCGGGGAACGACCACGGTGCTGCCCTGTTCCGCAAACGGGTTGGGCTGGCTGACCTGTGGCGTTTCGGTGATCTTTACGGTCAGGTTCGCCTGCGCAATCGCCACCGTGCTGATCTTCACATCCGATCCCATCACGATCACGCCGGAGCGTTCATCAATCACCACGCGGGCGATCTGGTCCGGTTCCACGGGCAGTTGTTCGACATCGGTAATAAGATCAACAATGGAGCCGGGATAGAGGTTTGGTTTTTTCAAAACGACACTGGCGGGGTTGTCCGCGCTCGCAACATTCGAAGACGTATATCCGTTGATCGCCTGGGCAATCCGGCGCGCCGTGGTGAAATCAGGGTTGCGCAAGGACAGGCGCACCTGTTGCAAATCTTTCAAATCGAAATTGATTTCGCGTTCAATGATCGCGCCGCCCGGAATGCGTGCGGACGTCGGCGTATTTTGCGTGACTTGCTGGGCCTGCCCGGCCGCGCTGAATCCCGAAACATTCACCGATCCTTGCGCCACCGCGTAAACTTCGCCGTCCGCCGCCATCAAGGGTGTGACGAGCAGCGTTCCGCCCTGCAGGCTGGACGCATCGCCGAGCGAGGAGATGTTCACATCAATGGTGGAGCCTTGATTTTTAAAAGGTGGCAGCGTGGCCGTGACCATAACGGCGGCGACGTTGCCGGTGTTCAGGTTTTGCCCGCGCACGTTCACGCCCAGACGCTCTAACATCGCGAGCATGGATTGTTGTGTGAAGGGGGCATTGTTCAGCGCATCTCCCGTGCCGTTCAGACCGACGACGAGGCCGTACCCGATCAACTGGTTGTCGCGGACGCTTTCCACATTCACGATGTCCTTGATCCGCGTGGTTTTGGCATCCGCGTGGGGCGCGCAAAGAAGTGCAGCAACGCCGAACAAAAACACCGCCAGAGCGTGTTTCGCATTGTTCGGGCCGGAGATCTTTGCGGGGTTTTTAAACATAATCCTCATCATTCGCATGGTTTACGCCACCCGAAACCTTGCGAATGCCGTGCCACGGAATGTGGATAAAATTTATATTCTATTACAATGGGTTGAGGTGATTGTGCCCGCTTTTGTCCCGTGGCGGCAGGGCAAAAATTCCCCGGTTTTCCGCGGCGGGCAAAATTTGCCTCTTAAACCGCACGAACGCTTCGGGTTATACTGGAGGTATGAAGATAGATGGACCATCCAAAACCTCCGGCGCGGGGAATTCCAAAAAATCGGGCAAAGTCGATGGCGACGGCTCGTTTCAGGACTTTATTTCCCATGCTCCCAAGGGGCCGTCCTCGGCGGCACCGACCCAGCATATCGCCCGCGTCGATGCGTTGCTCAGCGTTCAGGCCGCCGAAAGCCCGACCGAACGCGCCGCCAGAAAGCGGATGAAAGAACGCGGGGAGGATATTTTGAAAGAGCTCGACCGCTTGCGCCACAGCATCCTGACCGGCGGGTTAACGCTTGGCCAAGTGGTTGATATTGCGGACGTTGTGGCCTCCCACCGGGAAAAGATCAGCGACCCGAAGCTCACAGCCATCCTTGATGAAATCGACCTTCGCGCCCAGATTGAACTGGCCAAAGCCCGCAAAGCCATGGGGCAGGGCGCGGCCCCCGTCTGACAACACCTTGATTGTTAACAATTTCTGGTTGAAAAGCGGCCCATTCCGGCTTGCTTTCCACCCTTTGAATCCCTATATTCCTCTCGCTTTTAAAAGCAGCGTATGTTGACCGCCGGTGATTTTTTAGAGGATTTGAATGGCTACAGAAAAAAGCGTCGTTGTTCCGCCCGATTACAATCCGAACAAGGACAAAAAGGGATATATGAATCCCCTCATGCTGGAATATTTCCGCCTCAAGCTGCTCGATTGGCGGTCCGACCTGCTGCGGGAATCCAACGACACCGTGCGCAACACGTTGCAGGAAACGGAATTGCAGCAACCCGATCTCGCCGACCGCGCCTCTGCTGAAACGGATCATGCGCTGGAACTTCGCACCCGTGACCGCGAACGGAAATTAATTTCGAAAATCAACGAAGCGTTGATGCGCATCGATGATGGCGAATACGGTTTTTGCGAAGAGACGGGGGAGCCGATCGGCGTTGCCCGCCTCGAAGCGCGCCCCGTTGCCACGCTTTCTCTTGAGGCGCAGGAGCGTCACGAGAAAATGGAACGCACCCACCGCGACGATTGATTAAAAACTTTGTTCTTGACCTTTTGACTATATAGGCCTATATTCCTAACTGAATTGTTGCCGCTTTGCGCCCCGTTTTTACGGACACCGCGCAAGGCGGCTTTT
>CAYRDI010000032.1:19743-24549 GCA_964423095.1 uncultured Micavibrio sp. | reverse complement strand
CTCCACCGCCGAAGACAATCAATCGGCCGTGACGATCCGCGTGTTTCAGGGCGAACGGGAAATGGCGGCGGACAACAAATTGTTGGGCCAGTTCGATCTCGTGGGCCTTCCTTCGGCACCGCGCGGCGTTCCGCAAATCGAAGTCACATTCGACATCGATGCCAACGGGATTGTCCACGTAACGGCCAAAGACAAGGCGACCGGCAAGGAACAACAAATCCGCATTCAAGCCTCCGGCGGACTTTCCGATGCCGACATCGAAAAAATGGTGAAGGATGCCGAAAGCCATGCCGACGAAGACAAAAAGAAACGCGAACTGATCGATGCCAAAAACCAGGCGGAATCGATGATCCACCAGACCGAAAAATCCATCAAGGAACTTGGCAGCGCGGTGGAAGATTCGGATAAACGTGCGGCTGAAAGCGCGATCGAATCCTTGCGTGAGGCGATCAAGGGCGAAGACAAAGCCGACATCGAAGCCAAAACAACGGCTTTGATGCAGGCGTCGATGAAAATCGGTGAAATGGCCTATCGCAAGCAGCAGGAAGAAAACGCGGGCACGGCGGATAACGAGCAGACGGGCGACGCGCCCCGGAACGAAACCGCCGGTGACGACGTGATCGATGCCGATTTCACCGAAGTCGATGACGACAAGAAAAACTAAGAATCTTATGGATTAATCTTAAACCCCTGCGAAAGCGGGGGTTTAAGGCATTATATGGATTTTATAATCTTTCGCTTTGGGCGGTATGACATTAGAATAGAAGCAAGATGGCACAGGATTATTACGAATTACTGGGTGTGGACCGCAAAGCGTCGCCGGAGGATATTAAAAAAGCCTACCGGAAGTTGGCCATGCAATACCATCCGGACAAAAACAAGGATGATAAAACCGCCGAAGCCAAGTTCAAGGAAATCAACGAAGCCTATGACATTTTAAAAGACGAACAAAAACGTGCGGCCTATGACCGGTTTGGCAAAAGCGCGTTCGAAGGCGGTATGGGCGGCGGCGGTTTCAACCCCGGTGGTTTTTCCGGTGCCGGTTTCGGCGGTGCGTTTTCCGACATTTTCGAAGATATGTTCGGCGATATGATGGGCGGCGGCCGCGGCGGACGTGGCCAGACCAGCAACCGCGGATCGGACATCCAGTACACGTTCGAAATATCTTTGGAAGACGCGTATCAGGGCAAAGAAGCCACCATCAAAATTCCCGTCAACGATACGTGCGATAAATGCAAAGGCAATGGCACGGAAACCGGCAAAGGGGCCGAAGAATGCCCCACCTGCCACGGGTCGGGCCGGATGCGCGCGCAACAAGGATTTTTTACCATCGAACGCACCTGTGCCACCTGCGGCGGTGCGGGATCGGTGATCAAGGAACCGTGCAAAAAATGCGGCGGTTCCGGACGCCTGCGCAAAGACAAAACCTTGAAAGTGCAAATACCCAAGGGCATTGATTCCGGACGGCGCATTCGTTTGACCGGCGAAGGCGAAGCCGGTATGCGCGGCGGCCCTGCGGGCGATTTATATGTTCTGGTTGTCACCAAACCGCATAAATTTTTCAAACGTGATGGCGCGAACCTTTATTGCCGTGTGCCGATCCCGATGATGACGGCGGCACTTGGCGGCACGATCGAAGTTCCCTCCATCGATGGCTCCCGCAACAATGTGGACATCAAGGCCGGCACGCAAACGGGACAACAACTTCGCTTGAAATCCAAGGGCATGAACATCATGCGTTCCGATTCCCGCGGCGATTTGTATATCGAAATCTTCGTTGAAACGCCGGTCAATCTGAACGGCAAACAAAAAGATCTGATGAAAAAACTGGCGGACGATCTTGGCACGGACAATAACGGCCATTCGCCGGAATCATCGTCCTTCATGCAAAAAATGAAAGACATCTGGACGGATTTGAAGAATTGAGCGCGGCATGACCATCTGGTTCAAACCATACACGGTTGAAGATTTGAACAATTTCCGCGGCGTTCACAAGGACAACGTGAACAAGGTGTTGGACATTGTGTTCACGGAAGTTGGCGATGATTATTTAAAGGCCACCATGCCGGTCGATCACCGCACCATTCAACCCTTTGGTATTTTGCATGGCGGCGTTTCTTGCGTTCTGGGTGAAAGCCTGGGGTCGGTGGCCGCATGGATGTGCATTGATCCTGCCAAACAAAAGGCTGTGGGCCTTGAAATCCATGCCCACCATCTGCGCCCCGTATCGTCGGGAGTCGTCACTGGCATTTGCAAACCGTTGCATATGGGCCGCACCATGCATTTATGGCAGATCGATACGTTTACGGACGAAGGGAAAATGAATTGCACCATGCGCATTTCCGTCGCCATCAGGGATCAATAAAATGAAAATCGGTATTGCGGGATATTCGGGACGGGTCGGGCAGTTGCTGGTCAAGGAACTGGAATCCGGCGCGTGGCACGATCTGGAACTGGTCGCGGGCAGCGAACGCGTCGTTCACCCCGAAACATCCGGTAAAAAATTTGAAATTTTTACTAACGCGACCGATTTGATGGCGGCGTGCGATTGCGTGATTGATTTTACAACGCCGGAAAGCACGCTGCAAAACATCGCGGCCGCGGTGAAGGCCAACACCGCGCTGGTTATCGGCACCACGGGCATGGGCGATGATGAATCCGCCATCAAAAAAGCCGCGCAATCCATCCCTATCCTTTACACCGCCAATATGAGCGTCGGCGTCAACATCCTGCTCGCGCTGGTTGAACAGGCGGCGGCGCGGCTCGGCCCCGCATGGGATATTGAAATTTTTGAATCACATCACAAAAACAAAATTGATGCGCCCTCCGGCACCGCTCTGGCACTGGGCAAGGCGGCAAAGGCCGGGCGCGGCGGCGGCGATTTCGCCGTGGACCGCAACGGCAAAAGAAAACAGGGCGACATCGGTTATGCCGTATCACGCGGCGGCGATGTGGTGGGCGAACACGATGTCACCTTCTATGGCATGGGTGAGCGCGTAACTTTATCGCACAAGGCAACGGACCGCGCCCTCTTCGCCCGCGGTGCGTTACAGGCGGCGCAATGGCTAAACGGAAAAACCGCCGGTCTTTATTCCATGCGCGATGTGTTGGACTTATCTTAAGTAAACGCGTCCTTGGGCGTGATATCCTTCATCTCACAAACAGGCACGGGCAACGGTTCCGATGGGATAAAAACCTCCCCATCCAAACCCGTCATGCGGTTTTCAAGAACAAGGGTTTCGGCTTTGGATGAAAAGGCACGACGAAAAGCACTTACGACGCCGCTGGCGGCGTCTCTCAGACCAAACATGCAAACCTCCCGAGGTTTTTCTTTTATTTTTTTACATCATACGCGATCTTGGTTTTCCAGCGCAAGAAATAACTTTTTCCGCGCCGAACCCCAGGCGTAATTTTTGACGATTCCGCTTTTTTGAATAACGCGGTGACACGGGATTAACAACGCAACCGGATTGGCCCCCACGGCCGTGCCCACGGCGCGGCTCGCCTTTTCATCGCCCAATGCTTGTGCGATCTGCCCGTAATTCATGACGCTGCCGGAAGGAATTTTTAAAAGCGCGCGCCAGACCTGAATTTGAAAATTTGTCCCGTGCAAATCAAGACGAAATTTTTCTTTTGTATCCCCGCCCCCCTTCCAGATACGAAAAAGATGCGTGGCCGAGTCCGCTGTTTCTTCAACGGATTCAAAAAAACGTGCCTGCGGCCAATGTTTTTTCATCTTTTCAAATGCCGCCATTCGATCTCGCATGGGAACAAATCCCATCCAGCAGATGCCTTGTTTCGTTTGCGCGATCAACACCTCACCCAGCGGCGTTGCATGATACCCGTAAAAAATTTTCAACCCCTCCCCGCGCTTTTGCACGATACCGGGCGTTGCGACTTCAATGGAAACAAACAAATCATGAAGCCGTCCGCCGCCCGATAACCCCGCCTGATGCGCAGCCTCCAGCGTCGGATAACCTTCGAGCAAAAATTCCCGCGCCTTCGTATAGGACATATATTGCATGACACGCTTGGGACTGATACCCACATGCTCTTTGAACAGTTTTTGAAAATGCGTGGGCTCATACCCGAATTTGACCGCGAGCGCATCCAACCCCGCCGCCCCGTTTCCATCGGCCAGATGATCGATGGCCCGCGCCACGATGTCGTATTGAAAGTCACCCATCCCGTCATCATAGTTGGTGCAAAGACTGCAACCAACCCGATTCTTGGGATAGGGCTTCGCAAGCCTTCTAAAACAGGCTAAAAATAGACATGACCAAGGATAAAATCCGTGAATTTTTCACACGTCTGCAAACCGCCAACCCGCGCCCGAAGGGGGAACTGGACTGGACCAACCCGTTTACCTTGTTGGTCGCGGTGGCGTTGTCGGCGCAGGCAACCGACAAAAGCGTGAACAAGGCAACAGCAGGTTTGTTCAAGGTTGCCGACACACCCGAAAAGATGGCCGCGCTCGGTGAAGACGGCTTGAAAAAATACATCAAAACCATCGGCCTTTTTAATTCGAAAGCAAAAAACGTGATCGCGCTTTCGAACATCCTCATCGAAAAGTTCGGCAGTACCGTGCCGCAAACGCGTGATGACCTCGTCACCCTGCCCGGTGTCGGCCGCAAAACCGCCAACGTGGTTTTGAACATCGCCTTTGGCCAGCCGACCATCGCGGTCGATACGCATATCTTTCGCGTCTCCAACCGCACCGGCCTGGCCCCCGCTCCAACGCCGGAAAAGGTTGAAGAAAAACTGGAAAAGGTTATTCCCGCAGAGTTCAGACGGCACGCCCATCAC
>CAYRDI010000032.1:16331-19733 GCA_964423095.1 uncultured Micavibrio sp. | reverse complement strand
AGAGTTTAAATTAGATGTACATCACTGGCTGATCCTGCATGGCCGTTACACCTGCCTTGCCCGCAAACCGAAATGCGCGGACTGCCCGGTGCGTGACCTCTGTGCGTTCAAGGAAAAAACGGCATAAAAAAACCGGGCTTTCTGCCCGGTTTTAATAAGTAGGTCCCTAGGAAAGAGAACCTTATGAAATCTTTGCCAGAATGATTATTCAGCGGCGACAGCCTTGCCTTCAAAGGGCAGCTCCGCTCCCCCGAAATCATTCTGCTTAGGCTTTCCCACCTTGCGGCTCCCCGAAGAAGCGGAAGATTTTGCATCGAGCGGGCTGAGCTTGCCATCCAGCGTTGCGCCGGCTTCAACCGCCAGCTCCTTGTAGGTGATCGCGCCGGTGATGGAACCCGAAGCCTTGATCGTCAGACGGCCACGAACGGTGAGGTCGCCTTCGAAACGACCAGCGATTGTGGCTTCATCGATATCAACCGTACCGAAGTAGGCACCGGCTTCAGCGATTTCGAGAACGCTCGCGCCTTTCAGCGCGGCTTCAACCGTTCCTTCTACAACCAGATGGTCGCAAGCCTCGATTTCGCCGGACAGGGTAATGCCCTGACCGATGTAAAGTTTGCGGCCCGTTGCGGCATCATTCGCCGTGGAAGCGGTTGCCTGACCATACGTGGCGGCACCGGGATAGGCACCCGGATAAGCCCCCGGAACGCGACCAGCGACCGGAGCCGGTTGGCCGGGACGGGAAAATACGCCGCCGGGAATATCAATACGGGAAGGCGCAGAGCCTTGTTCTTTCGACTCAGATTTGTTGTCAACGTCTGGGGTCATAGCGGGAGTGTCCTTTTCTTCTTCGTAGATAGGGGATTCATACACGTAAAACGTCTGTTGGGTCAATGGCTGGCTTTCGTTGGCCGGCGGAACCTTCGTGGTTTTTTGCACGGGTTCCATTCTGGCATAGCGTTCCACCGCCGATTGTTCGATCACTTTGGTTTGATAAGGAAAACTCTGTTGTTCCGGTTCGACATAGTCATTCTGACCAATCTGGGAATAATCCCGCCCAGACGGGGACTTATGAAACATCGCTTTTCTGGCTCCACGGTTTATTCACAAAATTATCCACACGCCCGCCAAAAAGGCGATACGGCAAACCCTTTGTGATCATTGATAAATTCACGCTAACACGCGGCATTTGGCCGCACAACCCGCTAAAGGAGTTATAAACAAGAATCTATCAATGCTCTGTTTTCATTGGAAAAAACACGACTTCTTAACGTGGATAACGAACGCGGGGCCTACAGCCGCAAGACCGGATGTGGCAACCGTTCAAAATTTGGCGGTACCGTCCTGAATCTTATGGTCTTTTTTCAAAATCATTCATTGAAGAAGGCAAAAATCTTTTCCGCCTGCGCACGGGAAATTCCTTCGACCTTGAGCAGGTCTTCGACGCCGGCGGATTTGATCGCCTTCGCCGATCCGAAATGATGGAGCAATGCTTTTTTGCGCGCCGCGCCGATGCCGGGAATTTCATCCAGCGGATTTTTCGAAATATCCATCTTCCGCCGCGTCCGGTGCGCCCCGATGGCGAAACGGTGAACTTCGTCCCGCACCCGTTGCAGGTAATGAAGGACGGGATCGTTGATAGGAAGCTGGAACGGCGCGCGGCCTTCCATAAAAAACTGTTCGCGGCCCGCGTTCCGATCCGGCCCCTTGGCAATGGCAACAACGGTAACATCGTTCCAGACACCGAGCTCTTCGAGCGTTTCCTTCACCACATTGAATTGCCCCTGCCCGCCGTCAATGAGTAAAAGATCCGGCCAGTCCTCGCCCTCGCGGTCCACCTCTTCCTTGATTGCGCGGCCAAACCTGCGCGTCATCACTTCGCGCATCATACCGTAATCATCGCCTGCTTCGGCGGCCTTGATGTTGAATTTGCGGTACGCGCTTTTTTGAAATCCTTCGGGCCCCGCCACCACCATGCCACCCACCATATTCGTACCGGAGATATGAGAGTTATCATAAACCTCGATCCGTTCCGGGGCTCCTTCCATCCCGAACAGGGCCGCAACGCCCTCCAGCAATTCCCGCTCCCCTTTTCGTTCCAGAAGATGCCGCGCGAGCGCATCCTTGGCGTTCCGCTCCACAAAATCGACCAATCGTTTGCGTTGCCCCCGCTGTGGTTCGGCAATGGTGACTTTGCGCCCCGATTTTTCGCGTGCCATCAAGGCCTCTTCGATCAATGCCCGTTCGGCGGGCAAGACGTTGACGATGATGTCCGGCGGCACCGGCTTGCTTTCATAAAACTGTGCCAGAAAGTTCGCCATGATGGTCTGTTGCGTGACCTCCTGATCATGGCGCGGAAAATAGGCGCGGTTCCCGAAATTTTGTCCGCCACGGAAAAAGAACGCCTGGATACATGTCTTGCCTTCGCGTTGGTACAGCGCAATGACATCCACATCCTTCATCCCGTCAATATTGATGTCCTGATGCACCTGGATCGCGCTCAAGGATTTGATCTTGTCGCGCAGCTCGGCCGCACGTTCATATTCCATTCCCGCGCTGGCCGCCTCCATGTCTTTTTGGAATCGTTCTTGCAACGCACGACTTTTTCCGCCCAGAAATTCGCGCGCCTGTTCGACACTTTTGCCGTATTCCTCTTTCGTAATACGCCCCACGCACGGCGCGGTGCAGCGTTTGATATGAAACTGCAAACACGGACGCTTACGCGCGGCAAAATAGGAATCCGTGCAGTTTCTAAGCCTGAAAATCCTTTGCAACAATTCAATGGTGTGGTTGACCGCGCCCGCACTGGCAAACGGCCCGTAATATTCCCCGTCCTTGCCACGCGCGCCACGGTGTTTCGTCACTTGCGGAAAATCATGCCCCGCCGTGACATGGATGTACGGAAAGGATTTATCGTCCCGCAGCAGGATATTAAAGCGTGGCTTCAGCTTTTTGATCAGGTTGGATTCGAGCAGCAACGCTTCGACTTCTGAATTCGTTGTGATGAATTCCATGCTCGCCGTTTCGGAGACCATCCGCTTCAACCGGTTGGGCAGCTTGGCGACATGCGAATAGGTCACCACGCGTTTTTTTAAGGCCCGCGCCTTCCCCACGTACAAAATCTCGCCCTTGGCGTTGATCATGCGGTAAACGCCCGGCTTTTCGGGCAGGTTTTTGGCGTATGACCGGATCAGGTCCGCCCCGCGGGTTAAGGAATTTTCACTCATACCAGATATTTAGTGGATGAAAGCCCATCCGGCAACTTGTCTTGGCGCATCCGATGTGCTTATCTTCGCATCGCTTCAACCAAACCCCGCGGGCATGGCGGAACAGGTAGACGCACAGGACTTAAAATCCTGAGGGAGCAATCCCGTGCCGGTTCGATTCCGGCTGCCCGCACCA
>CAYRDI010000032.1:0-16231 GCA_964423095.1 uncultured Micavibrio sp. | reverse complement strand
GACTGAATCGACAGCGCGTTCGGCTCCCCGCCGAGGTCGTTGACCAGCGAGATCACATCCGTGGTGGCGGCGTCCAACATATCATTGTCCGAAGAACGCAACACCAGAGACAGCCCTAAAATCCCGCCCCGGAAATGTGGATAGCTGCCGATACTAACCGTCGGGTATTTGTCTTGTATCGCGGACAATCCTTCGGCCAGCGCACTTTCGGCCAAAGAGCAAGCAATCGTGTTTGACAAAACCGGCTTGCCGCGTTTCAGGCGGTCTTTGACGTCATCGAACATCGCCTGCATGATCCGCGGTACACCCGCCATCACAAAAACATTGTCGATCTGAAAACCCGGCGCGCCGGAAACGGGGTTGTTGATCAAACGCGCGCCTTCGGGAATCATCGCCATCTTTTTACGCGGGGGCGTGACCAGGCTTTCATCCCCGTAATGGCGGATGAGGATTTGATAAGCCACATCATTCAAAACCAGTTTTTTATCGAACGCCTTCGCCACCGCTTCGGATGTTATGTCGTCATGAGTGGGGCCGATTCCGCCGGTGGTGAACACATAATCCACCTTACCTTTCAGATCATGGATGGCCGCAATGATTTCCGATTCCACATCCGGCACCACGCGCACCTGATGCAACGCCAGCCCCATTTTATTCACCTGTTCGGCGATCCAGGCGGTATTGGTATCCTGCGTCCGGCCGGACAGGATTTCATCCCCGATGATGATCAGGGCGATGCTATAGATGTCTTTGTTGCGGTTCAGGGGCATTTTTTATTCTACAAAGTAAGAAATGGCTTGTATGGATATATAGGATCAGCCATAAGGAAACAAGATATTAAGATATAAATTCAAATGGTTAAAGCAAAACACAGCCGCGATGGCATCGAACTTCACCCCGCCCCCGATTTTGAAGGGATGCGCAGGGCCGGGCGTCTGGCCGCACAAACGCTGGATATGATCACGCCTCATGTGGTGCCGGGCGCGGTGACAGGCGAACTCGACAAAATGATCGAATTGTTCACCACAAAGAACGGCGCGATTCCCGCGACGCTTGGTTACAAGGGCTATCCCAAATCTTGTTGCATTTCGATCAATCAGGTGGTCTGCCACGGGATTCCGGCCAACGACAAAAAACTCGTCAACGGCGACATCGTCAACATCGATGTGACCTGCATTCTTGATGGATGGTACGGCGATACGTCCCGTACCTATCTGGTCGGGGACAAGGTGAAACCGCTTGCCAAAAAACTGGTTGATATTACCTATGAATGCATGATGCGCGGGATTGAACAGGTCAAACCCGGAAATACGCTGGGCGATGTGGGACACGCGATCCAGAGCTTGGCCGAAGCCAACAAATTTTCCGTCGTGCGCGATTTCTGCGGCCACGGTCTGGGCCGCAACTTTCACGAAGCCCCCAGCGTCGTCCATATCGGCCGCCCCGGCGAAGGCGTGGTTTTGGAACCCGGCATGTTTTTTACCATCGAACCCATGATCAATGCCGGCCATTATGCAACGAAGGTTCTGCCCGACGGGTGGACGGCCGTGACGCGCGACCGTTCTTTATCGGCGCAATTCGAACATTCGCTGGCCGTGACCGATGACGGGTTTGAAATCTTCACCTTATCGCCCGCGGGTTATACAAAACCGCCTTATGCCTAGGCCCGCGATACTTCGCAGTTGCAAAATTTCGTTGACAAAAACCATTCATTTGCTATCCTTCCCGTAAGAAAAAAGAAAACGATTTAACAGGGAGATAAATGAATGAACTGGCTAAAACGCCTTCTGGGCTTGCACGCGCCCGAACAAGATCAATCAAAGAGAAACAGGCCTGAAACACCGCGATATTCCGCAAGCGACAGATCGCAGTCGCGTGTTACACCATCCTCCGCCGTTCCACCCGCAACACAACCCCAAAGCGACGACTGGGTTCTTAATCCAGCCAATCCGCTCAGCCCTCTTTCACCCTTCAATCCGGCAAGCCCGTTGTCACCGCTGTGGAGCGGTGCGACGTCCGATGATCATCATGGACGTCATCACACTGCACCGGACCCGTCCCCTTCGTATGACCACGGTCATTCGCATTCCCACGGCGATGGTGGAAGCTACGGTGGCGGGGGATCCGACTATGGCAGCAGTCATGACGGCGGAGGCAGTTATGACAGCGGCAGTAGCGGCGGCTTTGATATCTCCTCCGACCCACGCCTTGATGCGCCAAAAGGAATGCGCTTGGCTCTGTAAAAAATGAAAACGCCATAATACGCAAGCGGCCCTGTACGGGCCGTTTTTTATGGAGAAAATTTGCTTTTTGATCCGAAAAACAGGCAGGATTGTTACAACATCTAAAAAACAAGGGGATAAAATGAGTTATAAAAGCAGGCGACCGGAACTCCCATTTACAAATGCATCCAAAGGATTTGTGACAGGCGGCACACAGCACCCGATAACGCGCGGCGAACAGGATTTTCTTCGCGCCCAGAACCTGACCAGTTCCCAAACTGCCGCGATTGCGACTTCTATGAGCAAAGGCCCGAAACTCTAAAAGCTTGTTTTCCTTCGGGTTTAATGGTGGTAAAGTTTCTGTGCCATGGAACCTGCGCAAAAACCCGAAGAAAAACCCCATTACACCGGCCACCGTGACCGGCTGCGCGAACGGTTTCTGGCGTCGCCCGATTCCCTGCCCGACTACGAGCTTCTGGAATTGCTGCTCTTCATGGCCATTCCGCGCCGTGATGTGAAACCGATTGCCAAAACGCTGATCGCGCGGTTCGGCAACCTCGCGGGCGTGATGAATGCCACACGGGCGGAGCTGGAAGGCGTTGCCGGCATTTCCGAAAACACTGCCGTCGCCATCAAAACGATTCAGGCCGCAGGGCTTCGCCTTTTAAAACAGGATATTTTGAAAAAACCCGTCCTGAATTCATGGCAACGCTTGCTGGATTATCTCCACGCCGCCATGGCGCATGAAAAAAAAGAACATTTCCGCCTGCTCTTCCTGAACAAAAAGAACGAACTGATCGCGGATGAGGTGCAACAATCCGGCACCGTCGATCACACGCCCGCCTACCCGCGCGAAATTATCAAACGCGCGCTGGAACTGGGGGCAACCGCTCTGATCCTCGTCCACAATCACCCCAGTGGAGATTCAAATCCCTCGCAGGCCGACATCGACATGACGCGGCAAATCCTTGCCGCCGCCGCGCCCTTCGGGATTATCGTGCACGACCACCTGATCATCAGCCGGAACGGCCATACCAGTTTTAAATCACTCGGGATCATTTGATATGAAACAATCAACGCGCGCTCTTTTTCTATTATCCCTGATCATTTTCACGCCGTCCGCAAAGGCACAGGTGGATTTACATTATACGACCGGTGCCAAACCCTTCATGATGCCCGAACCGCCGAAGGGTCTATCCGAAGAAGAAAAGAAATGTCTGCGCCGTCTCTGGCTTGATCTCGGCGACCAGACGTTTGAAGTCAGCCGGACGAAATCTCTGACCTTCACGCGAATCGACAACACCAAAGTAGAAGAAGGCAGCGGCGACCATCCCTTTGACCACTGCGATATGATCGACGTCGGCAAAGTCACCGAATTCGCCACCGGATATAAAAAAGGCAGCGACATCAGCATCGAAGCCTCCCTGCCTGCACTGGACAAAAAGGCCAGATACATTACCAGTTATCAAATGCACAAAGATCTGATCATGACATCGTTCAACGATGGTAAAACCGAAATGCTGGCCGACGGCACAAAAAAAATTCCGGACGGCAATGCGGTTCTGTATGTGCTTCCCGCAAAAATCCTGAAAACAGGCAACGATGAACCTGTCGGCGTTTATTGCGCGCCTGTCAAAACGCGGTACGACAACGAGACGAGTTACGCCGCAAAAACTTTCCCGCGGGCCTGCAGCGCGCGGTACGTCCACCCCGAAGGATACGGATTTGGTTATACCTATCTGGAAAACGCCGAAAGCGACCATTTCGGCATGGACATTCTGGTCCGTAAAAAATTCCAGGAGATGAAACGCACCCGCCGCGCCGCGCCGCCTGCACCCGCCCCGCAGGAAGCCGCGCCCGCACAAGGTACGGAAAAAACACAATAAAACCCTTGGTTTGACGGCCCCTTGGTGCTACAAAACCTTCAAAATCCTACAAGAAGGCTGACAACGCATGATTCCCCGTTATACCCGCCCCGACATGGCCGCCATTTTCGAAGCCGAAAATCGTTTCAAAATATGGCTGGAAATCGAAACGCTCGCCGCAGAAAAAATGGGGGAGATGGGCACGGTGCCAAAATCCGTGGCAAAATCCATGCGCGAAAAGGGCAATTTCGATGTCGCCCGCATCGATGAAATCGAACGCGAAGTCAAACACGACGTCATCGCCTTTTTAACCTCCGTTGCCGAATATGTCGGCGAAGATTCGCGTTATGTGCATCAGGGCATGACGTCTTCGGACGTCATCGACACGGCGTTTTCGGTACAACTGACACAAGCCGCCGATATTCTGCTCGCCGATCTGGATGCGGTTCTGGCCGCCTTGAAAAAACGCAGCCTTGAACATAAAGACACGCTGTGCATCGGCCGCTCGCATGGTATCCATGCCGAACCCACCACGTTCGGGTTCAAACTCGCAGGTCATTACGCCGCTTTCAAACGGGCCAAAGAACGCCTTATCAATGCGCGCGCGGAAATTGCCGTCTGTTCCATTTCCGGCGCGGTCGGCACCTATGCCACCGTATCGCCGGAGGTGCAAAAATACGTGGCGGACAAGCTCGGCCTCCAACAAGAAGATATTTCCACGCAAGTGATCCCGCGGGATCGTCATGCGATGTTTTTTGCCACGTTGGGCGTCATTGCCTCTTCCATCGAAAATCTCGCCGTGGAAATCCGCCATCTGCAAAGAACCGAGGTGCGTGAGGCCGAAGAATATTTTTCCCCGGGGCAAAAGGGCTCATCCGCCATGCCGCACAAACGCAACCCGATTTTAACGGAAAACCTGACCGGCCTTGCCCGCGTGGTGCGCGCGGCCGTGACCCCCGCCCTTGAAAACGTCGCGCTCTGGCATGAACGGGATATTTCGCACTCGTCCGTGGAACGGATCATGGCCCCCGATGCCTGTATCGCGCTGGATTTCGCGCTCGCGCGACTGGCCAACGTCATCGAAAAACTTCTGGTCTATCCTGAAACGATGAAAGACAACCTCGAAAAAATGGGCGGACTGGTGTTCAGCCAGAAAACACTGCTGGCTTTAACACAGGCCGGTATTTCCCGCGAAGATTCCTATCGTATCGTGCAACGCAACGCGATGAAGGTCTGGGAATCCCGCGGCACGAAAACACTGCTTTCGTTCCTGAAATCCGATCCGGATGTCACGGCCAAATTATCAGATGCCGATCTTGAAAAAATCTTCCAATACGACGATTACGTCAAAAACATCGACGGTGCGATAAAACGATTGTTTGCCTAAATCGTTCGCCGGACTATATTGAACCAACGCATTCAAAAAGGAGATACGCCATGAAGGGCAACGCCAAAGTCATCAAACGCCTGAACCTCGCTTTAAAAGGTGAACTCACGGCGATCAACCAGTATTTCCTGCATTCGCGGATGTTCGATGATTGGGGCGTGACCAAGCTCGGCAAACACGAATACAAAGAATCCATCGAAGAAATGCACCATGCAGACGTGCTGATCAAACGCATCCTGTTGATCGGCGGCCTGCCGAACCTTCAAGAACTTGGCAAAC
This sequence comes from uncultured Micavibrio sp., assembly GCA_964423095.1. Lineage (GTDB taxonomy): Bacteria > Pseudomonadota > Alphaproteobacteria > Micavibrionales > Micavibrionaceae > Micavibrio_A. The sequence goes on along the minus strand of CAYRDI010000032.1, from coordinate 10,478 downwards.
TTTACATCGGCGAAAATGTTGAGGAAGCCTTGAAAGGCGACTTAAAACTCGAACTCGACGGAATCAAGAATTACCGCGAAGGGATCAAGGAGTGCGAGGAAGCGAACGACTATGTCACCCGCGACCTGTTTATCAAAATTCTGGCCGATGAAGAAGGCCACGAAGACTTCCTGAACACGCAACTCGACCTGATGGCCAAAATCGGCATGGACAAATATATCCAGCTGAATTCCGATTCCGCCGATCAGGCCGAAGAATAAGCGGACAAATTTTAATAGAAACTTTGCGGATCCACATCAACCTGCACCCGCACGGATGTCGGGATTTTTATGTGGGACAGCCAATGGCGGATCGCTTTTTGGATGTCGATGGTTTTTTCCGCGCGCACCAGCAAACGGCGGCGGTATTTTCCGCGCAGCCGATACATCGGCGCATCGGCGGGGCCGAGTGTTTGAAGCCCCTGCCCGTGCGGCGCGCTCTGGCCCAGCTTTTTTGAGATTTCGATCACCAACGCTTCGTCCCGTCCCGATACGATAATCCCGGCAAGGCGCGTGAAGGGCGGCATATTCGCGGCTTCGCGCTGCGCGGCCTCCACGTCCAGAAAAGCGTCACGGTCATCCGCGGCCAGAGATTGCATGACACGGGATTCAGGGTTGAAGGTTTGTAAATAGACATGGCCCTTTTGGCTTTCGCGGCCCGCACGCCCCGCCACTTGGTGCAACAGCTGGAAGGTGCGTTCGCTTGCGCGCAAATCACCGCCGCTTAATCCCAAATCCGCATCGATCACGCCGACGCAGGTGAGTTTGGGGAAATGGTGCCCCTTGGCAATGATCTGCGTGCCGATAATGATGTCCACCTTGTGATCGCGAATATCGTCCAGCATGGATTTCAACTGCGCGTGCGTCGTGGCCGTATCACTGGACAGCACAAGCGTGCGGGCCTCCGGAAAGATTTCCCGCACCTCTTCCAGAACGCGTTCGACACCGGGGCCGCAAGCGGCCAGCGAGTCTGCCTCCCCGCATTTCGGGCATTTGGGCGGCACACGTTCTTCGAACCCGCAATGATGGCAATGCAGTTTTCCGGTTTTCCGGTGTTCGATCAGCCACGCCGTACAGCGCGGACATTCAAACCGATGCCCGCAGGAACGGCAGAGTGTCAGCGGCGCATAGCCGCGGCGGTTCAGGAACAGCAACGCCTGCCCGCCCTGTTCAATCGTTTCCTTCACGGCGCGTTCAAGGCCGGGTGCGATAAAATGTTGGCGCGCGGGTTTGTCTTTGGTCAGATCGATCAAATGGACATCCGGCATTTCCGCACCGCCATGCCGCCCCGGCAAGTGCAGATGCGCGTATTTTCCGTTCCACATATTCTGCATGGTTTCCAATGATGGCGTGGCGGATACCAAAACCACCGGAATTTTTCCCATGTTCGCCCGCACGACCGCCATATCCCGCGCGTTGTAAATCACGCCTTCTTCTTGTTTATACGCAGGGTCATGTTCTTCATCGACGATGATCAAGCCCAAATCGCGATAAGGCAAAAAGAGCGCGGAGCGTGCGCCAACGATCACGCGGCTTTCCCCGCTCGCCACACCGCGCCACGTAATTTTTCTTTGATGATCCGAAAGCGATGAATGCCACAGCGCGGGCGCACATCCAAAACGGTCTTTAAACCGCGATAAAAAGGCATTCGAAAGCGCGATTTCAGGAAGCAGGATCAACACCTGTTTTCCCGCATTCAGCGCGGCGGCCACACCTTCGAAATATACTTCCGTCTTGCCCGACCCCGTTACACCATCCAGCAAGGTCGCCGAAAATTTATCGTCCTGCACGCGGGCGGTGATTTCCTTTGCGGCAACGGATTGCGCATCCGACAATACGGCACGGCCATGCGATGTATCGGGACGGCGGCATGGCGGCGGGTCTTGCAACGAGACTTCTTCGAGAACGCCTTTGCCAAGCAGTGTTTTGATGACACCCGCACTGGCCCCTGCCTCTTTGGCGAGTTCGGAGGCTTTGCGGGCAAGTCCGTCCTTTGCCACATCCACCACACGGCGCGCAGGCGGGGAGAGCGATGTCATGTCATCGGTCACATATTTTGGCGACATCCGGAACGCCTTGATTTCCCGCGGCGGTTCGAGCGCAGACGGCACCGAGAGCGACAATTTCAAAAACGATCCCAGATCGGTCATCGTATAATGCGCCGCCCATTCCAGGAATTTGCGGTGGGCATCCGGCATCGGCGGAACGTCATAACGGGAGAAAACGGATTTGACCTTGTTCGCCGGAATCACATCATCGCTGCCCGCACCCCAAACAACACCCGGCACATTGCGCGCGCCCAATGGCGCGATCACGTAATCACCATCCTGCAATTCCATGCCACCCGGCACGGCGTAATCATACGCGCGGTCGATAGGGTACGGCACAAGCACGGCTTTTTTTGACATAAAGACTAAACTCTTTCGCTGCGGACACATTATAGGGCGCAGGATGGGTGGGTCAAAGCCCAAAACGCCTTGCCCTTTTGGTGCGGGCGTTTTATGTCTGTTGCCAGTAAAACACCCGTATATGCCCAAGGGAGCAAACGCATGAAATTCTTCGCCGATACATCCGACATCAACGACATCAAGGAACTGGAAAATGCCGGCCTGCTCGATGGCGTGACCACGAACCCGTCGATTATCGCAAAATCCGGCAAACAATTTATCCCCTTGATCGAAGAAATCTGCTCCATCGTCAAAGGCCCCGTAAGCGCCGAAGTCGCCAGCACCGATTACGAAACAATGAGCAAGGAAGGCAAGAAACTCTCCAAAATCGCCGACAACATCGCGGTGAAGGTGCCGCTGACCCCCGCCGGTTTGAAGGTGTGCAAGGAACTGTCCGATGAAGGCGTGATGGTCAATGTCACGCTGTGTTTTTCGCCGGGGCAGGCGATCCTCGCCGCCAAAGCGGGCGCGACATTCATTTCACCCTTCGTCGGCCGTCTCGATGACCTAAGCCAAGAAGGCATGTTGTTGATCGAAGATATTTGCCGCATTTATGCGAACTACCCCGAATGGCACACGCAAGTGCTGGTGGCCTCCGTCCGCCATCCGGTACATATCATTCAATCCGCCAAGCTCGGCGCGGATGTTGTTACCTGCCCGCCTTCGGTGATCAAGCAGCTTTACAACCACCCGCTGACCGACAAGGGCCTTGCCGCCTTCGTCGATGACTGGAAAAAAACCGGCCAGAGCATTTTGTAATCGTTGTTGGAACAGCCATAAAAATCTCCTGAACAATAACCTAATGAATATTCTTTGAAACTTCGGGGGATGGGGCCATGTCCTGAATAGGTTCCATTTGCAGGGAACCCAGATAGGGATCGATGCGGACGACAACTTCCGTCCCGTCTCGTGAACCATAATTCACCCCAAAAGCCATTAAACCGTCAACAACCAGTTGGATAATTTCGGCCTTAAAAGGCTCCAGAGAATCCGGATACATACAGATAAGAACATGATAAGTTATCTGCCCTTTTGAACCATCGGGTTCAAAAAGTTCTGTTTTTCTATAACAGGCAAATTCAATATCTTGATCTTTCCAAGTTATAGTGAACTCTGCATTGGGTCCGCCGCGACCTTTTGGGGTATTTTTTGCGCCAGTACGCAACACCGCCCCGCGCTCATAATCAACAGTACGGCTTTCCAGTATGTTTTCGCTGACTTCATTCACAAACGCCATGATTTTTTTCCTTCCAGTATTTGAATGTTTTCTGCTGGATGCCACGGATATATTTTTCCGCCTCCGGCCCTTCCGTGGGGCCTTTGTAACGGCGTTTGTCCTTTTCCACCCACCACCCCGCACCGGGAAGTCCATCGGATGCGCGCACGACCAGCACGGCAAGTTCCGGTTCTCCGCGTGCTTTCGCGCGCCGGTCGATTTCACCCAGCGCCACGCACAGCGCCCGCATTTTCGGCCGCGAAAAATTCATACCCAGACAATTGAGTGTTTCGGCATAGGAAATGGGTTTTCCGTCCCGCGCGCTTCCTTGCAACAGCGATTCGAGCGCATCGAGGTCAAACAGCCGCCGCCAGGCGGGGCCGGGATCTTCATATTCTTCTTTGCGTCTTATGGGTCGCATGGAAAAACCATAACGAAAACAAGAGGATCAAGCAAAGCCCGCGAGGCTGTTACCACCCGTCATTTTTTGCTTGCGAATGGTTCTTACTTACCTTAGAGTCGTTCGCACCTACCGCATCTGGTGGGTTTTTTATCGGAAGATCACAACATGTATGTATGCCTGTGCAACCCGTTTACGGACAAGGACGTCAAAGACGCGCTCGAAAACGCGTCCGTGCGCAAGACGCCGGCGCAGGTTTACAAATGCTGTTCCGGCGGACAATCCCCCAATTGCGGGTCTTGCCTGTGCGCCATCAAGGACATGATTGTGGACCACCACGCCGCGCGCGGGGTCGAAAAGATCAAAAAAGACCTCCCCGCCTTTGCCGAACCCGAAACGGTGGATGCGGAATAATATTCCCGCCCGTCTTGCGAAAACCGCCCCGCTGTGGCACGTCTATAGGCCACACCAACAAAGTCTGACCCATAAAGGATTCATTATGATACGGACGTTAGCCCTTATACTCGGGAGTTTATTGCTTATGACGACTGCCACCACCGCCGCCGACCTCGACCCTGAAAACACGATCTATCTGGATTTGAAAGATGGACGCGTGACGATCAAGTTGATGCCGGATCTCGCCCCCGCCCATGTCGCCCGCATCAAGGAATTGACACGCGAAGGGTTTTACAACGGTCTGAAATGGCACCGCGTGATCGATGGCTTTATGGCACAAACGGGTGATCCCACGGGCACTGGCACATCGGGTTCCGACAAGCCCGATCTGAAAGCCGAATTTTCCGATTACAATTATGGCCGCGGCACGGTGGGCATGGCCCGCACCAATGACCCCAATTCCGCCAACAGCCAATGGTTCATCTGCTTTGAAGATTGCAGCTTCCTGAACGGCCAATACACCGTTTGGGGCCAGGTTGTTTCCGGCATGGAAGCCGTGGATAAAATCACCCGCGGTGAACCGCCGTCAAACCCCGACACCATTGTGAAAATGGAAGTCGCGGCCGACGCCGACAAAAAATAAGCGATTATGACCGACACATCACAACCGGCGGAGAAAAAGGCATCCAATGCCCTGATCTCGCCGGTTGTTGATTTTTTACTGGTCGGCGGGCTTTCCTTTATTCTCATCCCGCCGCTTCTTCTTTTTAACATTCCGGGTTTGAATGTGGTGGCGGTCAGCATCGCGCTGGCCTATGTCATCAACGATCCGCACTTCATGCATTCCTATCAGTTGATGTACGAGAAATTCGGGCAGAAACTGCGCAACCAAAAAAACAACCCGTTGATTTACGCGCGGTATATCTTTGCCGGAATCATCGTGCCCGCCCTGTTCTTTACATGGTTTGGATTTTGCGTGTTTACAAAAAACATCCAGGCACTCGCCTATTCCGGCAACATCATGATCCTGACCGTCGGCTGGCATTACGCCAAACAAGGATACGGCATGCTGATCGTGTTATCCGCGCTCGATAAAATCTATTACGATGCGCGCACCAAAAACACGCTGCTGGTCAATTCCTATCTGGTCTGGATTTGCACATGGATGCTCTTCAACATCCGGTTTGATGAAATGAACATCCAGAATTTTCCGGCCAAATCGTTTTCCATTTCCATGCCGGTTTTTTATGCCGTGTCCGGCATGACCGTCATCACCACGGTTCTATCCATCCTGTTTTTATCGCTGCACGCGTTTCAAACCAGACGGGTTTCCATCAACGGCCTCACGGGGTATTTTTCGTCCTATATCTGGCTGTTTATCCGCAGTTCCCACATCATTCTGAACGCCGTTATTCCGGTGTTCCATTCGTTGCAATACCTTCCCTTCGTGTGGAAATACAAATTCAATGAATCCGTCCATGCTTCGGGCAATTATTCAAAGGACTACGATGCGGTGGAAATCATCAAAGACCGTGCCATGAAACCGTTCCGGAATTTTATCCTGACCGGACTTGGCATCGGCCTGATCGCCTTTCACATCGGCCCAGCCCTGCTGGACCGCATGATCCCTTATGACCATGCCGTGTTCGGTACGAATCTGTTTTTGTTCATGATCATCATTTTTATCAATGTGCATCATTACTTCATCGACAATGTGATCTGGCGCAAGGAGAACCACACTGTAGGCCTGTATCTGTTTTCGGGCTTTCGCAAATCAAAGTGATTTCAAAATGACAATTCCGGCGGCGCAGGCGACGATCCCAAGCCCCGCCAGAACATCCGCCCGTTCCACCTTTCCAATCGCACGGTAATAGGCCATGACCAGAATGGCATCGAGATACTTGACCGCCGGAACCAGCCCCGGATTATCCACGTAATGCATGGCCGCAAATTTCGAGAGCGACATCACGCACATCGCCGCCCCCACCATGGCCCCGCCCCGCACAGAATCCTTTGAAAACAGAACCGCCGCGGGCACGGGTTTTTTGATGCCGGCATAAATGCTCCAGACCGTGACCATCACGAACGATTCCACCAGAACAAACGCAAACGGCCCCTGTTCGATAGTCGTGTGTTTGGTGACCATCTTGTACATCAACGGGCCGATCACGGCGGCAAAGAGTACGAACCAGATGCGGCGCACGGCCGCCCAGCTCACAGGATCTTTTTTTAGCCGCGTGGCGAAATAGACCGAACCGCAAAGCGTAAGAAAAACCAGCGCGCTGCGCACCGGCGTTTGTGCGTATTCCCCAAGCAGGGCAGAATCGAAAGCAAACCACACAACGAAGGTCACGATCACCGTTGCGGGCAAAAGACGCGAGACCACGCCTGCGCCAACATCGGGTAGCGCGCGAAAGAAGATCACATCGCTGATAACCCAGAGCATCGCTTGTGCGGCGACCAGCGCGTAAAATTCCCATTGTGATGGCAACCCCGCATAGATCACGAACGGAATCATGATCAACAACGCCGTGACCTTGTTCCAATAGGCCAGCGCGAACCCGTCACATTTCAGACGTTCGGGCAGGATCAATACCAGCGCGGAGGCCGCCGCGGTGATGAAGGCAAACAAGGCCCAGAGCGGAAATTCCATAGCTTGACGGAGCCCTTTGTTTTAAGGGTTTTTATTCGGTGGCGGCCCTGTATTGCGCGCGTTGCGCATCATCGATCCGCATCTTGTCGATCAGGGACAGCAGGCGTGTGACAATCTTGTCGATCTTTTCGGAATCTTGCATCGGATCGGACGTTTCGGTGCGCACGACGACTTCCTTGTCATTGAAGATGATGATGACATCGGCATTGCGGGTTTTTAAAATCTGCAACGCGGCTTCGGCCCGTTCCGGCGTAAAATAGGTCTTGAACGGTTCATTGTTCCGGACGAAGGCAAAGTTGCCGTCTTCCCACGGGACAAAATCGATGGGAAGCGGATGGAGCCGATCCAGCGTTTGCATGAAAGGCAGCATTTCTTTCGTCCCGATCACGCCGCCATCCACGAACCCTTCGGACAGATTGATTTCAATCACCGTCATATAGCGGCGGGAACGGATATCGGCCGTGGTGCGTTCGGCTGTGAAAAAAGAGACCCTATAATCACCGATCACGCCGGTCATTTCGGCGGGGCCCATGAAGGTGCCCTTGCTGAAAGAAAAACTTTTCAGTTTGGCGTAGCTTTCCCAAGCCGCCTTTTGTTTTAAAAGAATGCTAAGCGACCATGCGCTGGCGCCCAGAATAATAGCCGAGATAAGAAGCCAGAATAAAATCCACATGGTGCCTTCTGAGTCTCCCCTTTTAAAAGCCCGCCGATTTTAAAAATGCGAACCAACTCAATACATTACTTTAACGCGAAGACGGTGCCCCTGTCATCTTTTGTTTCAAAAGGGACAAAAAAGCGGGGCCCCAAGGGCCCCGCAATTGTGGGAAATGACCGAAGTTTCTATGTCTTAATGATAGACAACTTGCTTGCCGCTTCCCGACTGCTCACCCGTCCAGTAACGGGACAACAGCGTCGAAAGACGAACGGACGTTTCTTCTTCGGCCTCATGGGGGCCTGCGTTCGTCCCACCCTCTGAAAGGTCATGCGCCATATCCGAATGCATCGGTGCTTCTTCCGGATAATCGCGGAACATGCCGGACATCAATGGTTGCACCTGCGGTTGCTGGGCATTGGTTTGTTCGGCGGCCGGCTGGCTCATCCATGGCTGCACCATGGCTTTGTCCAGTCTGGGCATCGGTTGGGAAATCACCTCGACCGGCTGCACCCGGATTTGCGGTTGAACCGGTGCCTGTGCCGGTGTGCCGGCCAGAATGCGTTGTTCCAGCGAATTGATGCCGTCGGCCAGGAAGGTCGTGGTTTTTTCCACACGTTCCATCCGTTCGCCCATGCTATAGGCACCGGCCTTCAGTTTCGCGGTCTCTTCGTCCAGTTTTTGCGTGCGCTGATCCAGCTTGTAGATCGCATCGGAAAAAAATCCGCTTTGACGTTTGACGAGTTCGAATCCCGCACGAAGACGTTCGAACCCCGCCCCCAACACCACGCTGGTCCCCACGGCCGCAACGGCCGCGAACACCGCGAACATCAGGGAAATAACGATATATGTTTCTGCACTCACAGTCATGATAACCCACCCTTCTTGATGAAACACCGCCCGCAAAGGCGTAAGGCAGCCGCATTATTTTTTGATAATTCGCCCGGTCGATTTTGTTTTTATGCTATCAATGACCGGAGCGAAGACCGCCCACAATTATTATGTTAATTAAATTAGGGCAGAACGTCCACGACTATCGTTTCGATATTATTTTTAATTTTAGGCAAAACACACAGAATGCAAAAAAGGCCGGAAAAACCGGCCTTTTTGATGGATTCTGAAATCGTCCGTTATTTCTGGACTTTCTTTTCGAAAATCGGCGCGGCGTCCTGCACCGGTTCCTGCACCGCCGGTGCTTCGACCGGTTGCGGCAACACAACGGTTTTTTCGGGCATCATGTGCGCACGAACATAGGCCACACCGGGGCCCGCCGTGCGTTCCATCGTATAGGGCACCTGACCACGGAACGGCACAGCTTCATACCCGTCCCCACAGGCAGCCAGCGACAGCGCGGAAACGCCGGACAACACAAACACAACACGACGAAATGTTTTCATAATCTATCCTACAATCTTTCGGTGTAAAAAACGCGTAAAAGAGCAAACGCCAAGAACTGTGGAAAAGATTAACAGCCCTGTGGATAAATGTCCATCCCGCTTTTTTACGAACGGGTTAGACCCTGACGCGGGATGCAAATTTGAAGTCAGCGCACCAAAAATGGCATCATCGATTCAAGTAAAACACATCATCAGAAGATCACCGCCGGACATGAACCAGACCAACGAAACCCGCATTTTGCATACATCGTCCCTGACATCCTCCCACGCCATTGTGTCCATGCCCAAAACCGCGTGGTATTGGCTGGACGATCTGGTCGAACGTCACTTTCCCCATGGCGGCTATTCCGCGCTGGTGCGCGCCTTCGGCGGGACGGCGGACGGCCCCGATGCCCTTTCCCGTTCGCTCCGCCGCAAGGCCCGCGAAGCCTGCGAGGCGCAAATGGCCGATCTGTATAACCTTTCCAACGACAATATCCCCGAAGGCGGCTATGCCGAGCTGAAAACCCCGCAAGGCCACCCGGATTCCCCGGATTTGACCCGCCGCCTGCCCTCCGTCACCCGGCTGTTCCATTTCATGCCCCATGCGACCTATCTGACCACGGTCTGGGAACGCCGGAACTTTCGCCGCCGCCGCAGCCGTTAAGCGAAAACCTGTTGACCCTTTTCAATAAATGTGAACATTATCAGTGCGTTTGATATCGACTCTAACGACACGACCTTTCTTAACGACGACGGCACGAATAGTTTCCTTTTCGTTGGTAAAAAGTCGGTTTGTCCCGGGGTTACTATAAAAAGGCACAAGCCGAGATCAGACGACAAAAACGGGAACCACACGGTGTGGAATCCGTTGATACCAAAAACCACGAAGGAGAACGAACGATGGCAACCGGTACAGTAAAATGGTTCAACACGCAAAAAGGTTATGGCTTTATTCAGCCCGATGAAGGTGGCGCGGACGTATTCGTGCACATCTCTTCGGTTGAAAAATCCGGCCTGCGCGCACTGAACGAAGGTCAAAAGGTTTCTTACGAAGTCCAGAACGACCCAAGAAAAGGCAAAGCCTCTGCCGTAAACATTCAGGTCGCCGCGTAACTTTACGCAAGATCAAATACGGAATTTAAAACGGACGGGTCACACTGTCCGTTTTTTCATGTTTGCATCATTTGCATGACCGCCTTGTGGAAAACGCAAGATATATCTTCACAAACAGCATCGGCATCTTATAACCTTTTACTGAGGGTAGTCATAAAAAAAGAGGTTCAGGGTGTTTGAAGAA